>JBOGXT010000826.1:0-8744 GCA_050694635.1 Thermoleophilaceae bacterium | reverse complement strand
CAGCAGCGGGTGGAGGCGCACGGTCGCCCCGGGGCGCCCGCCCGGCAGCGGCAGCTCGGCGGGACGGGGCTCGGCGGCGGTCGCCATCGTGCGCGGACCCTAGTCGCTCCCCCCGGCGGCCAACGCTCCCAGGGGGTGGGTAGTTCTACGACCGCATACGAGCCGAAAGGAGACCCACCCCTCCGTAGGGCTCCACCTGCTAGCCGTCGTTGCCGGCGAGCTGCTGCCACCACTCGATCTGCTGGCGCTCCGAGGCGATGCCGGCGTCCAGCGCCAGCCGCGGACCCTCCGGGACGGAGCCGGGCATCGAGTCCCGGATCGCCTCGTACTCCGCGAGCTTGCGCCGGTGGGCCTCGATCTGGAGCGGCGCCAGGCCGGCCGGGTCGGCGCCGAAGAACAGCTTCAGCAGGGCGGGCGCGCGCAGCTCGGGGATCGCGTCGGTGGGCTCGGCGCGCCAGGCCGCCAGCGCCTGCCGGCCCCTGTCGGTGATCGAGTAGAGCTTGCGGCGGCGTCCGCCGCGCTCGCGCTCCTCGGTCAGGTAGCCGGCCTCCGCGAGGCGCTCGGGCTCGGTGTAGAGCTGGGCGTGCTGGAGCGTCCAGAAGTTCCCCACCGAGCCGGCCACCAGCTGCTTGAGCCGGTAGGGCGTGGCCTCGCCCGCCCAGTCGACGAAGCCCAAGACGACATACGACACCGCACTGAGCCGTAGTCCTTGCATTAGTCCAGAATAGACGGTACAGTCTCGATCATGGCTACCGCAATGTCGCAGACGCCCACGACGGACACAGCCCTCGGCTTCACGAGCCTCGACGAGGAGACGGCGGTCGACAGCCTGCCGGTGCGCGGCGAGCTGCCCGGCTGGCTGAGCGGCGCGCTCGTGCGGGTCACCCCGGCCAAGCTGGAGGTGGGCGAGCGGCGCGTGGACCACTGGTTCGACGGGCTGGCCATGCTCAACCGCTTCGGCTTCGCCGGCGGCCGGGTCTCGTACGCGAATCGCTTCCTCGAGAGCCGCGCCTACGAGGCGGCCAAGCGGGGCGAGTGGTACGCGGGCGGCTTCGCCACCGACCCCTGCCGCTCGATCTTCAAGCGCGTGCATGCGATCTTCTCGCCCGACGTCACCGACAACCCCAACGTCAACCTGGCCCGCATCGGCGAGCGCTACATCGCGATGACCGAGACGCCGATGCCGGTGGAGTTCGATCCCGAGACGCTCGACACCGTCGGGCACCTCGAGTACGCGGACGGTCTGCGCGCCCACGTGACGACCGCGCACCCGCACCACCACCCCGAGCGCGACGAGCTCGTCAACTACGTGGCGCGCTTCTCGCGCGTGAGCGAGTACGTGCTCTACGGGCTGCCGGCGGGCGGCTCGAAGCGGCGGGTGATCGCGAAGCTGCCGGTGGAGCGCCCCGCCTACATGCACGCCTTCGGCATGAGCGGGCGCTACCTGATCCTCGCCGAGTACCCGCTGCGCGTGAACCCGCTGAAGCTCGCCCTCTCCGGCAAGCCGTTCATCGAGAACTACGTCTGGGACGGGGCGGAGAGCACGAGGTTCCAGGTGATCGACCGCGAGACGGGCGCCCTGCGCGGCACCTACGAGACGGACGCCTTCTTCTGCTTCCACCACGTCAACGCCTTCGAGCGCGGGGGCGAGCTGGTGGTCGACCTGGTCGCCTACGAGGACGCGTCGGTCATCGACGCGCTCTACCTGGACGAGCGAGGACCGCGCGGGACGATCCCGCGGACGGAGCTGCGCCGCTACGCGATCGACCTCGACGGCGGCGGGGTGCGCTCGGAGCCGCTCGCCGAGGGGAGCGTGGAGCTGCCGCGCATCGACTACGGCCGCCGCAACACGCTCGACTACCGCTACGCCTACTTCGCCGGCGCCGCCGGCGGCTGGCTCGACCAGCTCGTCAAGGTCGACGTGGGCGACGGGTCGCGTGCGGTCTGGTCAGAGCCGGGCTGCTACCCCGGCGAGCCGGTGTTCGTGCGCCGGCCCGACGCCGGGGCCGAGGACGCCGGCGTGGTGCTTTCGGTCGTGCTCGACGCCACGGCGCGGCGCTCGTTCCTGCTCGTGCTCGATGCGGGCAGCTTCGAGGAGCTGGCCCGGGCGCAGGCGCCCCACCACATCCCGTTCGGCTTCCACGGCCAGTACCTGCGATGAGCGACGTGGCCCCGGCACTGCGCATCGCCGACGCCGACCGCGAGCGGGTCGCCGAGCGGCTGCGGCGGGCTGCCGGCGAGGGGCGGCTCGGCACGGACGAGCTCGAGGAGCGGCTGGAGGCGGTGTTTGCCGCCCGTACCCATGGCGACCTCGAACCGCTCGTCGCCGACCTGCCGGCCAAGGCGCCGGCGGGGGCGCCCCCGCGGCGCCGCGGCCATGGCGACCTGCGCGCCTTCATTGCCACCTCGATCCTGCTCGTGGCGATCTGGGCTCTCAGCGGCGCCGGCTACTTCTGGCCGGTCTGGCCGATCCTCGGCTGGGGCCTGTTCGCGGTGGGCCCGGTCCTCCCGGCACCGCTCCGGGGTACCCTTCCGTCATGCCGTCGGAACGCTTCGTCGAGGCTCTCAACGACCAGATAGGCCGCGAGTTCGTGGCGGCCCACCAGTACACGGCCGTCGCCGCGTGGTACGACCGGGAGACCTTCCCGCGCCTGGCGAAGTTCTTCTACGACCAGGCCGATGAGGAGCGCGGGCACGCGATGAAGATGGTGGGCTACCTGCGCGACACGGGCGCCGACCTGCGCCTGGGCGAGATCAAGGCGCCCAGGACGTCGTTCGCGGACCACGTCGAGCCGATCCGCCTCGCGCTCGAGAACGAGCGGAAGGTCACGGTGTCGATCTCGGCCTTGTTCGAGATCGCGCGCGAGACGAACGACTACGCGAGCGAGAGCTTCATGCAGTGGTTCGTCGACGAGCAGGTGGAGGAGGAGGCCACGATGGAGGCGCTCCTCCAGGTGGCCGAGCGGGTGCGGGAGTACCCGACGATGGTGGAGGAGTTCCTGGCGCGCGACGGAGACGCGCTGGGCGGGGACTAAGCCTAGGCGCGCTCGAGCCAGCTGCGGCGCAGGAGCGGCTCGTACTTATGGAGGCTCGGCGGGACGCCCTGGAGGTGGGGCGGCAGCGGCGGGTCCACGAGGACGCCGAGCTCGCGGAGGACCCGCTCGTCCGCGATCCGGCGAGCGGGGCAGTTTCGGCAACGAGGTGTGGAGCGGCAGCACTTCACGATGTTGGACGCGGCAAGGTAGCAGTTACTTAGGGTCGCCTAACCCGGGGTCGGGGTTACGCTCCCGGCGCCCATGCCGTCAAAGCTCTTCCAGCCCGGCCTGCTCGACGGGCAGGTGGCGATCGTCAGCGGCGGCGGCTCGGGCCTGGGGCGGGCGAGCGCGCTGGAGCTGGCCGCGCTCGGCGCCAGGGTGGTGGTGTGCGGGCGGCGCTCGGAGCCGCTCGAGGAGACCGCGGCGCGGGCCGACGGCGGGCGCGTGGAGGCGCGTGTGTGCGACATCCGCGAGGAGGAGCAGGTGGAGGCGCTGGTGGACGGCGTGCTCGAGCGCCACGGCTGGATCGACCTGCTGGTGAACAACGCCGGCGGCCAGTACATGACACCGGCGGAGGACATCACCCCCAAAGGCTTTCGCACGGTCATGCGGCTGAACGTGGAGGGCACCTGGTTGATGACCCACGCGGTGGCGACGCGGGCGATGATGGGCGGACCCGGCCCGGAGCCGCGCGGCGGCAAGATCGTCAGCGTGACGCTCTCGCCGCACCACGGGCTACCGGCGATGGCGCATTCGTCGGCGGCCCGCGCGGCGGTCGAGAACCTCACGCGGGTGCTGTCGATCGAGTGGGCCCGCTTCGGGATCAGGTTGACCGCGGTGGCGGCGGGTCACTTCGCCACGGAGACGCTCCGGACGAAGTACCCGAAGCCGGTGGCGGAGGGCGTCGCGGGCACCGTGCCGCTCGGGCGGCTCGGCACCGAGGAGGAGTTCGCCTGGCTCGTGGCCTACCTGGCGACGCCCGCGGGCGACTACTTCTCCGGAGCGGTGCTCACGCTCGACGGCGCGCGCGACAACTGGTTCGGCCCGTGGCCGCCCGGGGGCCTGGCCGATTCCGCAGGCCGGCCGCTGGCCGAGGAGCGCCGGCCGAAGCCGTGAGCGTCGTGCCGGAGCTCGAGACCGAGCGCCTGCTGCTGCGCGGGTGGCGCGACGAGGACACCGGGCCGTGGGCCGACCTGTGCGCCGACGACGAGGTGATGCGCTCGCTGGGTCGCGACGGCGGGCTCTCGCCGGGGGACGCGTGGCGCGACATGGCGATCATGGCCGGCCACTGGCTGCTGAAGGGGTACGGCGACTGGGTGCTCGCATCGCGGGCCACGGGCGAGCTGGTGGGCCGCGCGGGGCTGTACCACCCGCCCGACTGGCCGGGGCTCGAGCTGGGCTGGACGGTGGCGCGCCCCCACTGGGGCAACGGCTACGCCGGGGAGGCGGCGCGGGCGGCGATGGACTGGGCGCGCGCCGAGCTCGGGGCCGAGCACCTGATCAGCCTGATCGACGACGACAACCGCCGCTCGCAGCGGGTGGCGGAGAAGCTGGGAATGGAGCAGGAGGGCCGCGCGGAGGTGCGAGGGTTCGACCTGCGGGTGTACGGCATCGACCTGTGAGGCCGCGTAGAGGCTCGGGGCGCCGGGTAGGGGGACGGGCATGGAAGAGGACCGCGAGCGCACGAGCATGGACCACCACCTCGGCGATCCGGAGAGCCCGGGCCTGGCCGCCGACCGCTGAGGACCGAGCGCCCGCTCGGCCCGCTCACCGCGCGTCAGCGCTCCACCAGCGTCGAGAGCACCACTTCGGTCACGGTTCGCGTCACGCCCTCGGTGGCGCGGATCCGCTCCAGCGCGGACTCGAGGTCCTGCGTGTCCGCGGCCATCACGTGGAGCATCGCGCTCGCCTCGCCCGCGACCGTGTGTGCGGACACCACGCCCGGCTCGCCCTCCACGGCGCGCTTGATCGCCTCGCCCGGCATGTGGCCCTCGCAGAACAGGTCGACGAACGCCTCGGCATGCCAGCCGAAGGCGCGCGGGTCGACCGTCGCCGTGTAGCCGCGGATCACGCCCTCGCGCTCCAGCCGGTCCACCCTCCGCTTCACCGCCGGGGCGGTCAAATGGACGTGGCCGCCGATGTCCTTGAACGAGCGGCGAGCATTCTCGCGCAGCAGCGCAACGATTGTACGGTCGATGCCATCCATTTTGTCGCTGAATTCTTGCAGGCCTGCAACGAATAGGCGTTGAAGAGGGCCATTGGGGCAGCAATCATTTAGCGGGAGGAATACGAACGAGAGAGGAGATCGATGGCCACCGAGCAGCTGGCCCCCGGGGCGGTCGCCCCGCCGGTACCCGAGCATGACCGCATGCCCGTGCACGGGATCGACCACGTGGAGCTCTATGTGGGCAACGCGGCCCAGGCCGCCTACTACTTCACCCGCGCCTACGGCTTCACGGAGACCGCCTACGCGGGGCTCGAGACCGGCCGCCGCGACCGCGTCTCGCGCGTGCTCGAGCAGGGCCGCATCCGGATCGTCCTCACGGGCACCCTCAACGGCGGCGACGACATCGCCGACCACCACGCCCGCCACGGCGACGGTGTCCACAAGATTGCCCTCAGCGTGCCCGACGCCGCCGCGGCCTACGAGCACGCCGTTGCCCACGGCGCGCGCGGCGTCCACACGCCGCGCTGGGTCGAGGACGAGCACGGCCGCGTGCAGCTCTCGTCGGTCGAGACCTACGGCGACACCCTGCATCTGTTCGTCCAGCGCGACGGCTACCGCGGCGCCTTCCTGCCGGGCTACGGGCGCCGCGCCGAGGCGACCGGCAAGCCCGACGAGATGCTGCTGATGGCCATCGACCACATCGTCGGCAACGTGGAGCTCGGCCACATGGAGGAATGGGTCGGCTACTACGAGCGTGTGTTCGGCATGACCGAGATGATCCACTTCTCGGACGAGGCGATCTCGACCGAGTACTCGGCGCTGATGTCGAAGGTCGTGACCGACGGCACCGGCCGGATCAAGTTCCCGATCAACGAGCCCGCCGAGGGCAAGCGCAAGTCGCAGATCGAGGAGTACATCGAGTACTACAACGGCGCCGGCGCGCAGCACATCGCGATGGCCACGCGCGACATCGTGCGCTGCGTCTCCGAGCTGCGCGAGCGCGGCGTCGAGTTCCTGACGATCCCGGCGGAGTACTACGACGAGGTGCCCGACCGGATCGGCGAGATCGACGAGGAGATCGACGACCTGCGCCGGCTCGGCATCCTGGTCGACCGCGACGACGAGGGCTACCTGCTCCAGATCTTCACCAAGCCGGTCGGCGACCGCCCGACCGTGTTCTTCGAGATCATCGAGCGGCACGGCGCCCGCGGCTTCGGCGAGGGCAACTTCAAGGCCCTGTTCCAGGCGATCGAGCGCGAGCAGGAGCGGAGGGGGAATCTCTGATGCGTTATGCGCGGCTTGGAAGCGTCCCCGCGAAGCGCCACGTCCAGGTGCGCCGGGACGGTGACGGCTCGCCCCTCATGGTCGAGGAGGTGATGGGCTACGAGGGCTTCTCGGGCAACGAGTCGATCCTCCTTCACCTGCAGTCCCCCTGCCGGCTCGATCAGGTCGGCGAGTTTCGCGGGATCGAGCGAGAGGAATGGGTCCCCGACGCACACGTGCACCGCTTGGCGGATGCCAATGGTGTGACGGAGGGCGGGGGCCCGGTTTCGGGCCGCCGGCTCATGATGTTCAACAACGACATCGAGGTTTCGGTCTGTAAGCCGACCGAGCCGCTCGAGGGCTTCTACCGAAACGGCGAGGGCGACGAGGTCCTGTACGTGCACCGCGGGCGCGGCGTGCTGCGCACCGTGTTCGGGCGCGTGCCGTTCCGCGAGCGCGACTACGTCGTGATCCCGCGCGGGACCACCCACGCCTTCGACCTGCCCGAGGGCGAGGAGCAGTTCTGGATCTGCTTCCACACGCCGGGTGAGATCGAGACGCCGAACCGCTACCGCAACCGCTATGGCCAGCTGCTCGAGCACGCGCCGTTCTCGCAGCGCGACTTCCACCCGCCCGAGGAGCTCGAGACCTATGACGAGCGGGGCGAGTTCCCGGTCAGCGTGCGGGTGCGCGACGGCTACCAGGAGTACGTGCTCGACCGGCACCCGTTCGACGTCGTGGGCTGGGACGGCTACGTCTGGCCCTACACGTTCAACGCCGACGACTTCGAGCCGCGCGCCGGGCGCTTCCACCTGCCGCCGCCGGCGCACCAGACGTTCCAGGGGCCGAACTTCGTGATCTGCACGTTCGCCCCGCGGATGCTCGACTGGGACCCGGAGGCGGTCACGCTGCCGTACCACCACTCGAACATCCAGTCCGAGGAGGTCATGTTCTACGCGGCGGGCAACTACGAGGCGCGCAAGGGCGTCGACGTGGGCTGCCTCACGCTGCACCCCTCGGGGCTGCCGCACGGCCCCCAGCCGGGCGCGGTGGAGAAGACGCTCGGAAAGAAGGCGACGGACGAGCTCGCCGTGATGTGGGACACGTTCCGCCCGCTGCGGCTGGCCACGCTCTGGCAGGAGGTCGACAAGCCCGAGTACGCCTACTCGTGGAACCCCGACAAGCAGCCGGACGGCGAGCCGGAAGCGGATCGATCGGCTCCCGACCTGGACACGGTCGTGACGGGGCCCTCGGCCTAGATGTACATCCCGCCGAACTGACCGCCGGTCACGTTCAGCACCTGGCCGTGCACGTAGTTCGCCCAGGGGGAGCACAGGAAGAAGACGGGGCCGGCCGCCTCCTGCGGCGACGCGGGCCGGCCCAGCGGGATCATCATCGAGGCCATCGCCCGCATCTGCTCGGGGATTCCGAGCTGGATCTCCCTGCCCTCCATCTCGATCTTGCCGCCCTCCTCCTTCGAGGCGGTCAGGCGGGTCTCGACGAAGCCGAACGCCACGGCGTTCACGTTCACCTTGAACTGGCCCCACTCCTTCGCGAGCGTCTTGGTCAGCCCGACGACCCCGGCCTTGGCCGCCGAGTAGTTCACCTGGCCGGCGTTGCCCATCGTCCCCGAGACGGAGCTCACGTTCACGACCTTGCGGAACACCTCGCGGCCCTCCTCGCGCTCCTGCTTGGCGGGGTCGCGCAGGTGCGGGGCGGCGGCGCGGATGATCCGGAACGGCACCACCGTGTGGATCTCGAGCATCGCCTGGAACTGCTCGTCGGTCATCTTGTGCGCCACGCCGTCCCAGGTGTAGCCCGCGTTGTTGACGATGATGTCGATCCCGCCGAACTCGTCCACGGCCTTCTGGACCAGCTGGTCGGGCACCCCCTGCTGCGTCAGGTCGCCCCCGAACACCGCGGTCTGGCCCGAGATCTCGGACGCCGCCTGCTCGGCGACGTCGCCGTCCAGATCGTTGACCAGCACGCGCGCGCCCTGCTCGGCGAGCAGCTCCGCGGTCGCGCGGCCGATGCCCCGAGCCGAGCCGGTGACGATGGCCGCCTTTCCGTCGAGGACTCCCACTGACGTTCTCCTTTCGCTTTGCAGCCCGGCATCATGACGGCATGCTCGTCGTGCGGTACGGCATCCCGCTCGTGTTGCTCGTCGCCGGGGTGGTCGTGGCCGGCACGTCCGGGTCCGGCATCGTGGCCGGCGCGATGTTCGTCAGCGCCGCCACCGCCGCGCGGAGGCGGCCCCGCTAGCCGGGGCCGATACGGGG
>JBOGXT010000825.1:0-3271 GCA_050694635.1 Thermoleophilaceae bacterium | reverse complement strand
ACGTCGACCTCGGGCCGCGCCAGCGTCGGCATGAAGCCCTGCACGAAGGCGCTGTAGGTCTCGTTGATCAGCCGCTGCGAATCCGCGGCGATCGTGCCGAACACCAGCGAGCTCTTGCCCGAGCCGGAGACGCCGGTGAACACCGTCAGCCGGCGCTTCGGGATCTCGACGCTGACGTCCTTGAGGTTGTTCACGCGCGCGCCCTGCACGCGGATCAGATCGTGGCTGTCGGCAACGTGCGGCGCAGGCGACTGCGTGTCCGTCCTCGTGGCCATGCTCATCGTGTCTCCATGCTAGGCGGGGCCGCCTGCGCGGTCTCCGTCGGCGCCGCCTGGCTCGATCTGACCAGCTTCGAGCAGTACGTCTGGTTCTCGTTCGCTTCGGCCCGTGGAGCCTGTGGGCCCCGGCCACGCGGCGAAGCGGCCGTCGCGCATCAGCTCGCGGTCGGGCAGCTCGTTCACCTCGCGCCAGGCCTGGATGCGGCGCGGGGAGATGCGGAACCAGCGTACGGCGTGGCCGGCGCACGCGGGTCGAAGCCGGTGCGCGCGGCGAACCGGTCACCCCGCTGCTGTGGCAGCGCGTCGATCTCGAGGCCCTCGACTTCGCCATCGATCATGCACGCGTCCCGGGTGTGGCCCAGCCCCAGCCGAACGCGGGTCCGTGTAGACCACGCGCGGAACCGCCTCATGATTTGCCTTTCGCGGCTGCCCCAGGATGTTCGCGGCGACCACGTCGCCCTGGTACTTCCCCGCATGCGTGAACGGCCAGAGGCCGTTGACGTCGCCGATCGCCCACAGACCCTCCGCCGCCCGGAGGTGTGCGTCGACCGGGACTCCGTGGGCGTCCGGCTCGACGCCGACGGTTTCGAGGCCGATCCCGCGGACCCGCGGGCGCCGGCCCGTGGCGACGAGCAGCCGGTCCCCGCGCAGCTCCCGTCCGTCGTCGAGCTCGAGGACGTAATCCTCGCCGTCACGTCGCGCGTTTGCCGCGTTCGCGGACAGGAGGAGCTCGATCCCGTCGCGGCGCAGCACCTCGCCGAGCGCCTCACCCAGCGGCGCCGGCTCACGGGGGAGCAGGTGGTCCCTCATGTGGATGACTACCACCTCGCCGCCGAGCCGGCGCACGGCCTGCGCCATCTCCACACCCACGGGCCCGCCACCCAGAACGAGCAGGCGGCGCGGAACGGCCTTCATGGCCGTCGCCTCGCGGCTGGTCCAGACGCCTTCGAGCTCGCGCAGGCCGGGGACCGGCGGCACGACCGGATCGGCCCCGTTCGCGAGTACCACGTGGTCGGCCGTGTGGCGCACCCCGTCGACCTCGACGACCGCCGGGCCGGCGAGCCGACCGCTGCCGCGCAGCAGGTCGATGCCGTGGTCGGCCAGCCAGCGCTCCTGGCCGGCGTCGGAATAGTCCGAGACCATGAAATCGCGCCAGGCGAGCACCGCCTCGACATCGACCTCCGCGGTCGCCGCGGGCTTCACGCGCCTGGTGCACCGCATCGCCCGGGCGGAGCAACGTCTTGGAAGGGATGCACGCCCAGTACGAGCACTCGCCCCCCACCAGCTCGTGCTCCACGACGGCGACGCGCAGTCCGCCCTCAGCCAGGGCGCCTGCGCAGTGCTCGCCCGGCGAGCCGCCGCCCAAGACTATGACGTCGTAATCGACGCTCATCGCCGCTCCTTTCGAATCTCGTGATGCGCGTGTCAGCGTCCCGCTTCCGACGAGCCGTTGCGCCCGTGTGACCCCTGGCCGATGCCCTGGTCCGCGGCCCCGAACCTGTGCTGATCGGCGTAGCATCGTCGCTGCGCATGGAAGACCGTCCGCCCGGACCCGGGCTGCGCACGAGCTTGCGGGCACGCGGGAGCGAGTGCATGCTGCTGGACGGGCTCGGCTCGGCGATCCGGCAGGGCGAAAGCCGGTCGCTGGTGCTGCGGGGCGAGCCTGGGGTCGGAAAGATGGCGCTGCTCGACTATCTCGTCGAGTCGGCGTCAGATCTGACCGTGGTGCGGGCTGCGGGGGTGGAGTCCGAGATGGAGTTGGCCTTCGCCAGCCTGCATCAGCTGTGTGCGCCGCTGCTCGATCGGCTCGAGAGGCTTCCGGCGCCGCAGCGTCAGGCGCTCGGGATCGTGTTCGCCGCGCGCGAGCCGGGCGAGGAGCTTCAAGGCCTGCCCGAGCTGGAGGTCGGCGGCTTGCGTAACGGCGACCGTGGAATGGCACCTGCACAAGGTGTTCGCCAAGCTCGGGATCCACTCACGCCGGGAGCTTGCGAACGCACTGCCCAGCTCCGACTCCGAGCTCGCCCCGGCCTGATACGCGGGGGGGCGCTGCTTGTAGTGCCTGATGAAGCCGACCTAGGATGTGCAGATGGCGATGGGCACTGGCCTGCCCGCACGGACGCGCCTGTGGGGCCGGGAGCAGGAGTGCACGCGGCTGGACGAGTTGGTCTCATCGGTCCGCCGGGGCGAGAGTCGGTCATTGGTTCTGCGGGGCGAGGCCGGGATCGGGAAGACGGCGCTGCTGGAGTACCTGACCGAGTCCGCCTCGGACCTGAAAGTCGCCCGGGCGACGGGCGTCGAGTCAGAGATGGAGTTGGCCTTCGCGAGCCTGCATCAGCTGTGCGCACCGCTGCTCGATCGGCTCGAGCGGCTCCCCGCTCCGCAACGTGACGCGCTCCGGATTGTCTTCGGCTTGAGCGCGGGGCCCGCACCGGATCGGTTCTTGGTTAGCCTGGCTGTGCTGAGCCTCCTGTCCGAGGTGGCCGAGCAACGTCCACTGCTGTGCGTCGTGGACGACGCGCAGTGGTTGGATCAGACCTCGGCGCTGACGCTCGCGTTTGTCGCTCGCCGGTTGTTGGCTGAGCCAGTGGGGCTCGTGTTCGCAGCACGGGAGCCTGGCGAGGAGCTTCGGCACGTGCCGGATCTCGAGCTGCACGGCCTCCTCAACGGTGACGCCCGCGCGCTGCTGAGCTCGACAGTGCGGTTCGCGTTGGATGGGCGAGTACGCGACAGGATCATCGCGGAGACACGGGGAAACCCGCTCGCGTTAGGGATCGTCAACCAACAATTTGTAGGATTGGTGGGGTTGGCGGCGAACTAGCGTTGGGTGATCGGCGAGGCTGCGATCGGGGAGCGGTATCGGGCGCTGGCGGGCGAGCTGGACGAGCGTCGTCGTCGGTTGTGGGCTGCGGCTGAGGCTCGGTCTGCGGGGCGGGGCGGGATCGCGGCGGTGGCACGCGCGACGGGGATGGCGGAGAACACGATCCGTGCCGGGC
>JBOGXT010000824.1:0-7484 GCA_050694635.1 Thermoleophilaceae bacterium | reverse complement strand
GCGGACGCGCGTCGCCCGGATCCTCGGGGGGTACGCTCGGCGGGCATCGGGGTCAGTAGCCCAACCCGTGCCCGAAGGGGTACAGCGTCGTGCCGGGGTCTCCGGCGGCGGGAATGTCGACCGGCAGCTTGCCGCTCGGGTTGACCTCGCCGAACAGCACCTTCGCCAGCGCCCTTACTGATACGCCGGCGTAGCCGTACGTCGCCACGTAGGTGTCGACTCCGCTCAGGTGCGCGATGTCGTACGGGTCGCGCACCGCCGCCACGATCACCGGTTTCCCGCTCGCCACCAGCTCGCCCACCAGCCGTTGCTGGGCCGGCGAGCTCCAGGCGCGGTTCGTCACCGCGACCACCAGGTCGTTCCGCTCGGCGGCGGCTCGTGCTCCGGCGATCGCCGCGTCGCTCGGCGAGGCGCCCGTCTCGTAGACCTCGGCCGGGAGGCCTCGCTCCCTGACCTGCGACGCCAGCCTCGCCGTGGTGCTCGCGCCCCATCCGGTCACGAGCGCGCGCTTGCCGCTGTCCGCCGCCAGCGGCAGCGTGCCCGCGCCGTTCTTCACCAGCGTGACGGTGCGCTCGGTGACGTCGTCGGCAACGGCGAGGTGGTCGCTGTTGCCCACCACCTTCGCGACCTTGCTCTCCTTCACGAACGGCTGCTCGAACAGGCCGAGGCGCTCCTTCAGCCTGAGGATCCGGTAGACCGACCGGTCGATCCGGCGCTCGCTGATCTCACCCGAGCGCACCGCCTCCAGCACGGACCGGTATGCCAGGTCCAGGTCGGGCGGCATCAGCAGGAGGTCGGCGCCGGCCTTGATCGCCTCGACCGGCACGCGGTCGTCGCCGAACATCTCGCGCACGCCCTCCATCGTCAGCGCGTCCGTCACGACCACGCCGTCGAAGTTCATCTCGCGGCGCAGCAGGTCGGTGAGGATCGGCCGAGACAACGTGGCGGGCCGGCCCGAGTCGTCGAGCGCGGGCACCACGATGTGCGCCGTCATGATCGACTCGACGCCCGCGTCGATCGCGGCCGCGAACGGCGGGAGGTCGATGCGGTCGAGCTCCTCGCGCGCGTGGTCGATCACGGGCAGGCCGGTGTGCGAGTCGACGCTCGTGTCGCCGTGTCCGGGGAAGTGCTTGGCCGTCGAAGCGACGTCCTCCCGCTGGTAGCCCCGCACCTGCGCCTCCGTGAGCGAGGCCACGAGCCCCGGGTTCGAGGAGAACGAGCGCACGCCGATCACCGGGTTCTCCGGGTTGACGTTCACGTCGGCCACCGGCGCGAAGTTCTCGTTGATCCCCATCGCCCGCAGCTCCTCACCGGTGACGGCGGCGGCGGAGCGCGCCAGGCCGGGGTAGCGCGCGGCGCCGAGGGCCATGTTGCCGGGGAACTGCGTCGCGGGCTCGGTCACGCGCACCACGAGGCCCTGCTCCTGGTCGGTCGAGACGAGCGCGGGCACGCCCGTGCCGGACGAGGTGGCGACCTTCTGGATCCCGTTCGAGAGGCCCGCGATCTGCCGCGGATCCTTCACGTTGTCGGACCAGGCGAAGTAGATGATCCCGCCGAGGTGGTAGCGCTCGATCAGCTGGCGGAAGCTGTCGACGCCGTACGTGGACTGGTTGCGCGGATCGGCCTGGTCGACGCTCGTCCCGTAGGCGTAGGTCATGAACATCTGGCCGACCTTCTCCTCGAGCGACATCCGGTCGAGCTTGCGCATCAGCCGGTCCTGGTCGTCGTCGTCGCGGCCGGCCGACGCGCCGGGCGCCACCGCCGCCGCCGCCGCCAGAGCACAGGCCAGGAGCACCGCCCAGGTGCGCCGAGTCCGCAGGATTCGCATCGATTCCCTCCCCTTCGCGAAGCCGAATACGTACTGGTCTATACCAGTTCCCGCCATGGGTACCCGATTCAGCCGAAGGCGAGACATTCGGGTCGCCGCGGGCGGCGGCGCCCGTTACCAGCGGCGGCGGCGCACTTCGGTCGGCGACATTCCGGTCGCCTGCTTCACGCGGCGTGAGAAGTGGTAGACGGTCTTGAATCCGCATCGGTCCGCGATCGCTCCCACGGACAGGCCGGTGTTGGCGAGCAGGTCCACGCCCACCGCCACGCGGCGTTGCCACAGGTACGCGATCGGCGGCACGCCGACCTCTCTCCGGAACACCCGGACCAGGTGCGCCGCGCTCACGGTGCACGCCCGCGCGAGCGCGGCGAGGTCCAGGTCCGGGTCGCGCATCTGGGCGTGGATGTGCTCTCGCGCGCTCTCCACGAGCGTCGAGCGGGGATCCACCCGCCGTTCCGCCTCGGTCACGTACCGCCACATCGTGGCCGTGACCAGCGAGTAGAGCAGCGGGCGTGCCGCCGGCGGCGACGTGGCGGCCACCGCCAGCGTCTCCCGGGCAAGCCCGGCGAGCGCCGGGGAGGTGGAGAGGGCGGTCGGCAACCGCGCGAGCCGCTCCGACAGCTCCTCGGGGACATCCGGCACGCGCGCCTGGATCCACGAGTGGCGGGTCGAGCGCCTGGGATCGAAGACGAACGACTCCCTGTGCCCCGGCAGCAACAGGCCCACCGAGCCGGCCCGTTGAAGAGGGCGGGCCAGCCCGTCGACCGTCACGGTCATCGATCCCTCGTGGACAAGCACGAGCTGCACGTCGTGCTGCCTGCGTGGGCCGAGGCGCCCGCCGGGCGGGTAGCTCACCTCGCCCACGCTCACCTCACTCGGCCAAAGCTCAGAACCTTCGATCACTCTCAGACAAAAATACGGCAAGCGCGGCCATCGACTCGCGGCGGCCGCGGGCGTACGGTGGTCGCATGACACGCCAGGTGACCGTCGACGAGTACGTCCGCTTCCGAGCGGAGGGCTTCCTGATCGTGCGGGGGCTCATCGATCAGGCCGACGTCGAGGAGGTGCTCGACCACATGGCAAGCGAGGACGGACTCGGCAACCGGGTGCACTTCCTCAACCGCCACCTCGAGATCCACGAGCGCTTCCTGCTCCACCCGCGCCTGCTCGACGTGGTCGAGGGGCTGATCGGGCCCGACGTCCTCGCGCTGCAGACGATGCTGTTCGTCAAGCCCCCCGGCAGCGCCGGCCAGGGCTACCACCAGGACTCGTTCCACATCATCACCGAGCCCGACACGCTCATCGGCGCCTGGGTCGCCCTCGACCGCGCCGACACCGAGAACGGCTGCCTCTGGCTCACCCCCGGCTCCCAGAACGAGCCGGTCTACCCCGACGCCGACGAGGACGCCGGCCACGGCGGCGACACCCGGCTCGCGGGCATCTTCTCGGTCGAGGGCGCGGACGACCCCGACGAGAGCCGAAACGGCCTCACGCCGGTCGCCGCCAAGTACGCGGGCCGCGAGCGGCCGGCCGAGCTCGACCCCGGGGACGTCGTCTTCTTCGGCGGCCACGTGCTGCACCGCTCGCACGCCAACCGCAGCGCCGACCGCCTGCGGCGCTCGTTCGTCAGCCACTACTGCAACGCGCGCTCGCTGGTCCCGTGGGACGACGACCCGCTGGAGGAGGGCGAGATCGGCAACGAGCGGCACATCCTCGCCCGCGGGAGCACCCACCTGCCGTACGCCCAGCCGCTCTTCGGCACGCCCTGCGCCGCCAACGCAAAGGCGCCGGTGGGCTAGGAGCCGTCCCCGAGCCGAGTGTGTGGCGGCGGGTGGCGCGCCGTCAGCGCCGCAAAGCCTCGGGCAGCAGCGCCGGGTTCTCGTAACCCGCGTCGGCCGGGTTCACGTTCACACCCGGCGGCACGATCTCGTCGATCCGGTCGAGCAGGTCGCCGGACAGCCCGACGTCGGCGCCGCCCAGCTGGGACTCGAGGTGCTCCATCGTGCGCGGGCCGATGATCGCCGCCGTCACCGCGGGGTGGCGGATCACGAAGGCGAGCGCGAGCTCGACCAGGCTCATCCCGGCCTCGTCGGCGAGCGCGCCGAGCGCGTCGGCGGCGTCGAGCTTGCGCTGGTTCTCGGGGATCGAGAGGTCGTAGCGCTTGGGCAGCATCTGGGAGCGGCGCGAGGTGAGGTCGTCGGCTCCCTTGCGCCAGCGCCCGGACAGCCAGCCGCCGGCCAGCGGGCTCCACGGGATCACCCCGATCCCGTAGCGCCGGCAGGTCGGCAGCACGTCGGCCTCGATCCCGCGCACGAGCAGCGAGTAGGGCGGCTGTTCGCAGACAAAGCGCTCACGCCCGCGCCGCTCGGCCGTCCACTGGGCCTCGACGATCTCGCTCGCCGGGAAGGTCGACGAGCCGATGTAGCGCACCTTGCCGGCCCGGACCAGGTCGGTCAGCGCGCCGAGCGTCTCGTCGATGTCGGTGTCGAGCTCGGGACGGTGGATCTGATAGAGGTCGATCCAGTCGGTCTGCAGGCGGCGCAGGCTGTTCTCGACCTCCCGGACGATCCAGCCGCGCGAGTTGCCGCGCTGGTTGGGGTCGTCTCCCATCGAGCCGTGGACCTTGGTGGCGAGGATCACGTCGTCGCGGCGACCGCCCGCGAGCGCCTTGCCGACGATCTCCTCAGACTCGCCGGCCGAGTAGATGTCGGCGGTGTCGACGAAGTTGATCCCGGCATCGAGGGCGCGGTGGATGATGCGCACCGACTCGTCGTGGTCGCGCTCGCCCCACCCGCCGAACATCATCGCCCCGAGGCAGAGCGGGCTGACCTTCACTCCAGTGCGTCCCAACGTGCGGTGCTCCATGCGCATCGAGACTAGAGGGCACCGCCTGTCACCCTTGTCGGCCGGAAATGGCCGCCCGCTCCGACATCCGCAACGTCGCGATCATCGCGCACGTCGACCACGGCAAGACCACGCTCGTCGACGCCATGCTGCGTCAGTCCGGCGTGTTCGCCGCGCACGAGGAGCTGACCGACCGCGTGATGGACTCGATGGACCAGGAGCGCGAGCGCGGCATCACGATCCTCGCCAAGAACGCCGCGGTCCGCTACGGCGAGGTCAAGCTCAACCTGGTCGACACGCCCGGACACGCCGACTTCGGCGGCGAGGTCGAGCGCGGGCTGACGATGGTCGACGGCGTGCTGCTGCTGGTGGACGCCTCCGAGGGGCCGCTGCCGCAGACGCGCTTCGTGCTGCGCAAGGCGCTCGAGGCCAGGCTGCCGGTGGTGCTGTGCGTGAACAAGGTCGACCGGCCCGACGCGCGGATCGGCGAGGTCGTCGACGAGGTCTACGAGCTGTTCCTCGACCTCGACGCGGACGAGTCGCAGATCGAGTTCCCGATCGTCTACACGAACGCCAGGGCCGGGTGGGCCGCGCTCGAGGAGGGCGTCGAGGGCGCCGACCTGCGGCCGCTGCTGGATCTGCTCGTCGAGCACGTGCCGGCGCCGGCCTACGACGACGGCCACCCGCTCCAGGCGCGCGTGACCAACCTCGACGCGGACCCCTACGTCGGCCGGCTCGCCCTCTGCCGCGTCCACCAGGGGACGATCCGCAAGGGCCAGACGGTCGCCTGGTGCAGGCGCGACGGCGAGGTCGAGCCGGTGCGGGTGTCCGAGCTGTACGTGACCGAGGGGCTGGCGCGGACGGACGCCGAGGCGGCCGGGCCGGGCGAGATCATCGCGCTCGCCGGCATCCCCGGCATCACGATCGGCGAGACGATCGCCGACGCCGAGGACCCGCGCCCGCTGCCCGTGATCGCCGTCGAGGAGCCGGCGCTCGGCATGACTGTGGGGGTCAACAACTCGCCGCTGGCGGGGCGGTCCGGGTCGAGGCTGACCGCGCGGATGGTCAAGGACCGGCTCGACCAGGAGCTCGTCGGCAACGTGGCCATTCGCGTGCTCGACACCGAGCGGACCGACACCTGGGAGGTGCAGGGCCGCGGCGAGCTGCAGCTGGCCGTGCTGGTCGAGGCGATGCGCCGCGAGGGCTTCGAGCTGACCGTGGGCAAACCGCAGGTCGTGACACGGGAGGTCGACGGCGCGGTGCACGAGCCGATCGAGCGCCTCTCGATCGACGTTCCGGAGGATTTCCTGGGCGTCGTGACGCAGATGCTGGCGCTGCGCAAGGGCCGGCTCGAGAACATGGTGAACCACGGGACCGGCTGGGTCCGCCTCGACTTCCTGGTCCCCACCCGCGGGCTGATCGGCTTTCGCACCGAGTTCCTGACCGAGACGCGCGGCTCGGGCATCCTGCACTCCGTCTTCGAGCGCTACGAGCCCTGGCAGGGCGAGATCCGCACCCGGCCCACCGGCTCGCTCGTGGCCGACCGGCGCGGCCCGACCGCCACCTTCGCGCTCGTCAAGCTGCAGGAGCGCGGCCAGCTGTTCGTGGGCCCTGGCGAGGAGGTCTATGCGGGGATGGTCGTGGGCGAGAACGCCCGCGCCGAGGACCTCGACGTGAACGCCGTGCGCGAGAAGAAGCTGACCAACGTGCGGGCGGCGGGCTCCGACGAGACCGTGAAGCTCGTACCGGCGCACCGCCTCTCGCTCGACCTGGCGCTCGAGTTCATCCGCGAGGACGAGTGCGTGGAGGTGACGCCCGACGCGGTCCGGCTGCGCAAGCTGACGCTCAACGCCGTGGGGCGCCAGAAGGAGTCGCGCGTTCGCAGGCGGGTTGAGGTCGCGGAGACGAGCTAGAGCAGCCAGGCCAGCAGCAGGATGATCAGCGCGATCCCGATCCCGGCCGCCGTGATGCTCAGCGGCGGGCGGTTGCGGCGCCAGAAGTCGGGGTCGGCCCGGTCGGCCGAATAACGGCCCTCCGGGGGCTCGCCGGTCCAGTCGTCGTCGTCCCAGCGGTTCACTCCCTGTTGTCTACCCGATGCCTGGCGCGTTTTCGCATGTGTGGCCACCGGGTAGGGCCTTGACTCAAGCGTTTTCGACAGGGCGGGGTAGACATGGCGGACCAATCGATTCGCGACCTCAAGTTGATCCAGTACCTCAACGAGGCGTATGGCAAGGAGCGGGAGCTCGAGACTGCGCTGACGGCGCACATCTCGATGACCACCAAGCCGCCGTACAAGAAGCGCCTCCAGCAGCATCTGAAGGAGACGAAGTCGCACGCGCGTCAGGTCGAGCGGCGCATCAAGCAGCTCGGCGGCAAGGCCGAGGCGGTGCCGGCTCCGGGGCCGATCGGCGACGCGGCGTCGGCGGTGACCACTGCCGCGAGCAAGGCCGTGTCGGCGGCCAAGGGCCCGCTGCACGCCCTCCGCGGCACGGGCGAGCAGGAGAGGATGCTCAAGAACGCCAAGACCGAGTTCTGGAACGAGCACGCGGAGATCGCGCAGTACCAGGCGCTCGAGACGCTCGCCGAGACGGTCGGAGACGGCGAGACCGCCAAGCTCGCGCGCGGCATCCGGCGAGAGGAGGAGCGGATGGCCAAGTTCCTCGCGAGCCAGATCCCGACGCTGACGAAGGCCGTGGCGCGTGAGGAGATCCCAGCCGCGGAGCGCCGCAACGGCGGGACGCGGCGGCGGCGGACGGCGTCGTCGCGGGCGCGGTCGTCGTCCTCGTCGAGCCGGCCGCGGTCGTCGGCGAGC
>JBOGXT010000823.1:0-1652 GCA_050694635.1 Thermoleophilaceae bacterium | reverse complement strand
GATCAAGGCCGCGCACGCGCGCGGCACCGTGGCCGGCGCCGACACGGACGCGCTGCTCGCGCTGCTGAGCCAGGTGCCGACCTCGCCGGGCTACCGCCATCGCCGGGCGTTCCCGCTCGAGCTGTGGTGGTTCTCGTTGCTGATCCTCGGCTTCAACCCGGCCTGGCGCGACTTCGACGACGCCTGGCTGGCCCGATACGCGCTCGCCGCCCAGCTCGGCCTGGCCCCCGTCCGGCGGTACGGCGCCCGCAGCGTCTCGCGCCGCCTGCGGCTCCCGCTCGTCCGCCCCGCCCAGCTGCCGGCCGGGGAGACGGTGGGGGACGTGCTTCAGCAGCTCGTGAACCTCGCCCTCAGCCGGCCCGCCGCCTTCGCCGCTCCCGAGCGGCTCGAGCTCCGACGCTCGCTCGATTCGCTGCTGCTCCGGCTTGCGCTGCGATCCCTGCAGGTGGCCCTCGGCGACGTCGGGCGCGAAGTGCTCGGCGAGTCGGCGCCGCAGCCGGAACCGCTGATCAGGAGCGAGAGCGACCCGGGTCAGCTCGAGCGCCGCATCGAGCTGTTGACCGACGCGATGCTTGTGACCGGCTCCCCCGCCACCTTCGCCCTGCGCCGGACCTGCGACGGCCTCGTTCGGATCGGCGACGTCGACGAGGCGCGCCTGGAGCGGCTGCTTCGCGCCACGCTCGACTGCGCCATCTATCGCGTCGACCCGTGGTTCGTCGGCCCGCCGACGCGCCGGCTGCAGGACCTGCTCAACGCCGGGAGGACGGACCACCGACTCGGCGCCTACGGCTGGGTGGACGCGCCGCGACCGGGCTCCCCCGGGCCAAACGCCGCCGGGCTGATCCACGCGCCGTCGCACGCGCAGGGGCTCACCGCCGCCGTGCTGCGGGATCGAGCGGTGAACGACCCCGAGCCGCGATGGCACCTCGACCTGACCTCGCGCAGCGTCCGCGCCGCCGATCGCGTGGCCGAGCAGGTGCGCGTGGGGGCGCATCTCGCCGAGGCGCTGGGCCGCGAGATCGAGCGAATCGTGGGCCGGCGCTCGGTGGTCGAGCAGCTGCGCGACCGCTTCCCGCTGCGCACGGAGCACGCCGGGCGCAGGACGTGCGACGGCCTAGCGGTGCTGGCGGAGGACCCGGCGACGCTCGGGCTCGACGCGACGGCCTTGGCGGGGCTCGACGACCTTCGCGCGGGCCTGGACGCCTACGGCGACCTGCTCGTGGCCGAGGCCGTCCATCACGTGACCCAGGGACGCGCCGAGTCGGCAGGCGGAGTGATGGACGCGGCCGCCGGGCTGTCGCGGCCGCCCCAGCTCGACGTGCTGCGCACGGCCCGGGAGGGACGCGCGGTCGCGACGACCGCGCTCCTGCTCGTGCCCGCGGTGGCCGGCCCGCCGCTGCCCGCCGCCGATATCGATCGCGCCGAGCTGAGTCCCGCCAGCCTGGCCGACACCTCGGCCGCGGCCTTCGTCGCCGCGCAGGTCGGGGCGGCCGCGACGTGGCGCTGGGAGGTGGCCGAGGCGGGCGCGGGCGGGGCGGGCGTCACGGTACGCCTCAACGAGCTCGACCTGCTGCCGGCGGACGCCCTCGCTCTGCCGCAGGCCGACCTCGAGCGGCTCGTCCTCGAGACCGGGGCGGCCACGCTCGGGCTCG
>JBOGXT010000822.1:0-3990 GCA_050694635.1 Thermoleophilaceae bacterium | reverse complement strand
CTACGCCGCCTACACCGCGCTCAAGGAGCGTCGCGGCGTCGTCGACTTCGGCGACCAGATCGCCCTCGTGCTGCGGCTGCTGCGCGAGCGGCCCGGCGCCGCCCGGCGGCTGCAGGAGCGCTACGACTACGTCCTGGTTGACGAGTTCCAAGACACCAACGAGGCGCAGTTCGAGCTCGTCCGCGCCCTCGTCGGACCGCACCGGAACCTCACCGTGGTAGGCGACGACGACCAGTCGATCTTCGGCTGGCGCGGCGCGACGCTCGGCAACTTCGACGCCTTCAGGGCCGCCTACCCTGACGCGGCGGTCGTGACGCTGGTGGAGAGCCGCCGCTCGACGCAGGGCATCCTGGACGCCGCGTACCGCCTGATCTCGCACAACCCCGAGCGGCTCGAGTCCCGCCTCGGCATCGACAAACGCCTCCGTGGCAGGCCGTCGACGGGCGAGGTGGAGGTCGATCACCTGGCCTTCGCGACCGCGGCCGACGAGGCGGAAGGCGTCGCCGAGCGCATCGGTCAGCTCGCCCTGCGCGACGTGCCATTCGGCGAGATCGCGGTGCTCATCCGCTACAACTCCGACGCCACCGCCGTCCTGAACGCGCTCACGCACCGCGGCATCCCGTTCCACTTCTCCGGCGGGGGCCAGCTCTACGAGCGCGAGGAGATCCGGCTGCTCCTCTCCTTCCTTTCGGCGGTCGCGGCGCCGAGCGACTCGCGTCACTTCTTCAACCTCGCGACGTCGTCGCTCTACGCGTTCCCGGCGGCCGAGCTGCCGCGGCTCACCGAAGCGCACCAGCGCCGGCAGCGGCCGCTGCGGGAGCTCTTCGCGGCCGTCGCGGCGGGAGAGGTTAGCGGAGCCGGCGAGCCGGCGCTCAGCGCGGCCCGCCATCTTCTGGCGGATCTCGACCACTACGCCGCCCGCGCGACGGAGCTGACGACGGTCGAGCTGCTCTTCGAGTTCCTGGAGCGGACGAAGCTGCTCGACCGCTACCGCGACCCGCAGTCCGCGCTGGCAGAGGAGCAGGGCCGCAACGTCGCGAAGTTCCTGCGCCTGGTGGCGAGCGCGGGCCGCGCGGTGGCGACGGACCGCGCGGCCTTCGTGGTGCCGCACCTCGACCTGCTGCGGGACGCGGGGGACGATCCCGCGGCGGCCGACTTCGAGCAGTCGCGCAGCGCGGTGAACGTGCTCACGATCCACAAGGCCAAGGGCCTGGAGTTCCGGGTGGTGTTCCTGGTCGGCGCGACGGAGGAGCGGCTCCCCGGGACGCTGCGCCCGCCGGCGCTGGCGCTCCCCGATGGCCTGGCGCGAACGCCGGCGATCGACCGCGACCGGCACGTCGCGGAGGAGCGCCGTCTCGCCTACGTCGCCATCACGCGGGCCAGGGACGCGGTGTTCCTGACCAGCGCCACCGATTACGGCGGCACGCGGGCACGGCGGCCCAGCCGCTTCGTCGCCGAGATTCTGGGGCGGCGGCCGGCGGCGACGCCGGCCCGCCTCGCCGCCTACGAGGAGCTGCAGCGGTTCCAGCCTCCCGCGGCAGAGATCGATAGCGTGCTGCCAGGACTCGGGCAGGACGACGTGCTCACGCTCTCGTACAGCCAGATCGACGACTACCGCCGCTGCCCGCTGCGCTACCGCTACGCGCACGTGCTGCGCATACCGGTGCTCCCCACGCCGCAACGCATCTACGGGCTCGCGCTGCACGCGGCGGTCTCGGACTTCCTGCGTCGGCGCCGGGAGGGAGAGCGGCCGGCGCTCGAGGACGTCGAGGCGACCTTCCGCGCGTCCTGGCTGGCCGAGGGCTTCATCTCGCCGGAGCACGAGGCCGAGCGCTTCGCAGCCGGCCTCGCGGCGGTTCGACGCTTTTACGCCGAGGAGGCGGGTCGGCCGCCGGCGGCGCTGGTGGAGCAGCCGTTCTCGGTGCTCATCGGCCGCGACCGCGTCGTCGGCCGGTGGGATCGGGTCGATCGAGAGGCGGAGGGCGCCGTCGTGACCGACTACAAGTCGACTGCGGCCGACGAAGCCGATGGGGAGCCTGACAGGCGCGCGGCGCAGGACCTCCAGCTGCGGCTCTACGCGCTCGCCCACGAGAAGATGTTCGGGGAGCGGCCCGTCAAGACCGTGCTCCACTACCTCGAGACGGGCGCGCGGGGTGAGGCCGTCCCGGGGGACGACGACATCGGCGCGGTGCGGGCGATGATCAGCTCGACGGCTGCCAAGATCCGCGCCCGCCAGTTCCCGGCGACGCCGGCCAGGCCGGAGGCCAGGACCTGCGCGCAGTGCCCTTACAGCCAGATCTGCCCCGAGTCCTGGACGGCCCGCGGGCTGCGCACGCCCGCGTAGTCTTTCCGCAAATACGGACGCACGAGCGCTCGTGTGGTGGTGTGTTAGCGGGAAAAGGACGTCGTCGGGGGACGTGAGTGTCTGTGCGAAAAGACGCGGCGCTACGAGACGCGGGCTGCGATCGCCTGTGGACGCGCCGCCGCGGCGTCGTCCCGGAGGTGGTACCAGATGAAGAACGCGGCGAAGCCCAGGAGCACGCACCCGCCGGCCACCGGCATCGTGAGCCTGATGCCGAGCGACTGCTCGCTGGAGTACCCGAAAACCTGCAGCAGGATCGCGCCGAGCGCCGCCGCGGCGGCGAAGGCGAGCTTCTCGAGCGTCTTGAGCATCCCGTAGTAGACAGCCGCGCGGGGGGTGCCGCTGCGGCGCGCGTCGTCATCGACGACGTCGGCCATGAGCGCACCGGGGAGAACGAAGAGTGCCGCGAAGCCCGCTCCCGATAGCCAGATCGCGGCGACGCTCTGCGCCATGAGCGAGACGCCGGGGGCCAGCGGCTCGAACGCGGCGATGCCGAGGAGCGGCAGGTAGCCGCCCAGGACCAGCATCGCCGTGGCGTAGACGGCTCGCTTGCCCCAGCGGCGGGCCGCGATCGATAGCGCCGGCAACATCAGCACCACCAGCGCGATGACCCCGGAGCTGTAGAGGCTCACGCGCGACTCGGGGTCGGGGCCACCCACCACCACCGCGACGTAGAACGGCAGGGTCTGCACGAGCATGCTGTAGCCGACCGAGAACAGCAGGAAGCTCGCGGCCAGCGCCAGGAACGGACGGTGCTTGAGGGTGGCGCGGATGGACTCGAGCAGCGCCGGCTGGGCCTCCGCCGCCGCCGTCGCCGAGGAGAGCACGCCCCGCCGCCACAGCCCGAAGAGCGTGAGGTAGAGCGCGGCCATCGCGATCAGGGCGACGACCAATCCCATGCCGGCGAAGCCCAGCGAGGGGATGAGCAGGCCGGTGCCGACGAAGGCCAGCCCGGCGCCGGCCGCGCCGAAGAAGACCTTCCAGGCGCCGAGACTGACCCGGTCCACCGAGGTGGTGGCGATCTCCGCCTGGAGGGCCTCGTAGGGCGCCGAGACGATGGTGTTCGCGAAGAAGAAGAGCTCCAGGACGACGAAGAAGTAGATCGCGTTCAGCAGGCTCTCCTCGGCCAGCGGCGGTCGCCAGAGCAGCCAGAAGCTCAGGCCAAGGATCGGCGTGCCGAAGAGCAGGAAGGGGATCCGCCGGCCCCAGCGGCTGCGCGTGCGATCGCTCCACCAGCCGATGAGCGGGTCGTCGAACGCCTCGATAACGCGGCCGGCCGCCAACGCCAGGCCGACGAGCGCGATGGGCATCAGCCGCGGCAGGCCGGTGGATTCAGGCGGGGCGTAGAAGTAGAGGAGCCAGGTGGTCATCGACCAGAAGAGCGCGGCGTTGCCGAGGCTCCCGACCGCGTAGAGCAGGCGGTCCGCCAGCGGCAGGCGCGCGCTCACGGCGCGGAGGGTACTCGCACTCCCGGCTGATGCGTGATAGAACATGTGATCTATATGGCCATCGGGTGGGACAATCGCCGCACGCGCCGCCGCTCGGCTGGAGGGAAGCGTGGAACCGGTAGCCGCCCTGACGCTCGCGCTCGTCACGCTGGCGCTCGCGCTGCTCGCGCTGGCCTGGAT
>JBOGXT010000821.1:0-27532 GCA_050694635.1 Thermoleophilaceae bacterium | reverse complement strand
CGCCTACCGTCAGCTCGAGCCCGCCCACGCGCTCGCGCTCGACTGGCGCCGCGCCACCGACGACGCCGCCGGCGCGCGCGAGCTGCTCGCCGAGGATGGCGACGACCCCGAGCTGCGCGAGCTGCTGCGCAGCTCCGAGGAGCGGCTCAGCGAGCTCGAGGAGGAGATCCGCCTCGCGATGGTCGAGCCCGATCCCAACGACGAGAAGGACGTGATCGTCGAGGTCCGGCCCGGCACGGGCGGGGAGGAGGCGGGCCTGTTCGCGGGCGACCTCTACAGGATGCTCAGCCGCTACGCCGAGCGGCGCGGCTTCCGGACGGAGCCGCTCGAGGTGGGCGACGGCCACTACACCTTCGCGGTGAAGGGCCGCGGCGCCTACAGCGTCTTCAAGTACGAGGGCGGCACGCACCGGGTGCAGCGGGTGCCGGAGACGGAGTCGCAGGGTCGCATCCACACGTCGACAGCCACGGTGGCGGTGCTGCCGGCGGCGGAGGAGGTTGACGTGCGGGTGGACCCGAACGACCTCCAGATCGACGTCTACCGCTCCTCCGGTCCCGGCGGCCAGTCGGTCAACACGACCGACTCCGCCGTCCGCATCACACACAAGCCGACGGGGCTGGTGGTATCGATGCAGGACGAGAAGTCGCAGCTCCAGAACCGCGAGAAGGCGATGCGCGTGCTGCGCGCCCGGCTGCTCGAGCGCGAGCTGGCGGCGCAGCAGGCGGAGGTGGCGGCGGCGCGGCTGGCGCAGGTCGGCACGGGCGAGCGGGCCGAGAAGATCAGGACCTACAACTTCCCGCAGGACCGCGTCACCGATCACCGCATCGGGCTCACGAAGGGCAACCTCCCCGGGATCCTGAACGGCGAGCTGGACCACTTCACGGCCGCGTTGGAGGCGGAGGAGAAGCGGCGCCAGCTCGTGGCCGCTTGATCGTCCGCGACGCGCTCGATGCCGCGGTCGCCGCGCTGGCCGCCGCCGGCTCCGACACGCCGCGGCTCGACGCGGAGGTCTTGATCGCCGATGCGCTCGGCGCCGATCGCGCCTCTCTCCATGCCTCGCCCGATCGGGCGATAACCGGAGCCCAGGCGCGGGTCATCGGTGAGCGTGTGCGGCGGCGCGTGGCGCGCGAGCCCGTGGCCTACATCCTCGGGTGGCGCGGCTTCCGGCGGATCGAGGTTCTCGTGGACTCTCGGGTGCTGATACCGCGGCCCGAGACGGAGCTGCTGGTGGAGGTGGCGCTGGAGCTGCCGTCCGGCGCGCGCGTGCACGACGTGGGCACCGGGTCGGGCGCGGTCGCGCTCGCGCTGCTGGACGAGCGGCCGGACCTGGTCGTGAGCGCGTCCGACGCCTCGCCCGCGGCCGTCGAGGTGGCGCGGGCCAATGCGGCGCGGCTCGGGTTGCACCTCGACGTGTCGCGGCACCGCGGATTGCCGCTGGGCAGCCACGGGATGGGTTTCGACCTCGTGGTTGCCAACCTGCCCTACGTGCGCGAGCAAGAATGGGACGGTCTGGCGCCGGAGATCCGGCGCTACGAGCCGCGCGAGGCGCTCGTGTCGGGTCCGGACGGCCTCGACGCGATCCGCGACCTCTGCGCCGCGGCCCCGACCGGCACGCGGCTGGCGCTCGAGCACGGACCCGCGCAAGCAGCCGCGGTCCGTGCACTCCTGTCCGACGGCCGCACCCTCCCCGACCTCGCCGGCCGCGAGCGCGTCACCATCGGAATCGCCCAATGATCGGTACCCCACCCTCACGCTATCTGGCTTTGCCGCGCATATCGCGGTCAACCCAGATGGCATGCGAGGCACCGAGGTGACGGGGGAGGAGGTGGCGACGTTCGAGCGCTGCATCGCGGCGGGCGGCGTGGCCCTCTTCCCGGCCGACACCGTGTATGGGCTCGCCACCGACCCCGAGTCGCGGGACGGGATCGACCGCCTCTACCGACTGAAGGGCCGCCGCCCCGACCGGCCCGCCGCGGTCATGTTCTTCCGCACCGAGCTCGCGCTCGAAGCGCTGCCCGAGCTGCCACCCCGCACGCGCAACGCAACAGAGCGACTGCTCCCCGGCGGACTCACCCTGTTATTGCCCAACGAAGCGCATCGCTTCCCGCTGGCGTGCGAGCCGAACAGGAACGTGCTGGGCCTGAGAGTGCCAAACCTGACCGGACCGCTTGCGCCGCTGGCAAACATGCGCCGGCCCGTCCTCCAATCCAGCGCAAACCCCTCCGGCAAGGCCGAAGCCCGGCGCATCGAGGATGTCGACCAGCGAATCCGCGCCGGCGTCGACCTCATCCTCGACGGCGGCGAGCTGCCCGGCACTCCGTCGACCGTCGTCGACCTGACCGGCTACCACGAGGGCGGCCGCTTCGAGATCGTCCGCGCCGGCGCCGTCTCGCCCGAGCAGATCGCAAGCGCCCTCGGGTAGCGATGGTACGGTGACCCCGATGAGCGACCTCAGCCCCGACTACTTCACAAAGCCGATCGCCGACGTCGATCCCGAGATCGCCGACGTGCTCCGCAACGAGGCCGCCCGGCAGGAGTCGACACTCGAGATGATCGCCTCCGAGAACTTCGTTCCCCAGGCCGTCCTCGACTGCCAGGGCTCCGTGCTCACCAACAAGTACGCGGAGGGCTACCCGGGCAAGCGCTACTACGGCGGGTGCGAGCACGTCGACGTCGCCGAGCAGCTCGCCATCGACCGCGCCAAGGAGCTCTTCGGCGCCGAGCACGTGAACGTGCAGCCGCACTCCGGCGCGCAGGCCAACTCGGCCGTCTACATGGCGCTGCTCGAGCCGGGCGACCGCATCCTCGGCATGAAGCTCGACCACGGCGGCCACCTCACGCACGGGATGAAGATCAACTTCTCCGGGCTCTACTTCGACATCGTCGCCTACGGTGTGCGCGAGGAGGACTCGCGGCTCGACATGGACGAGCTCCAGCAGCTCGCCGAGGACTCGCGGCCAAAGATGATCCTCGCCGGCTGGTCGGCCTACCCGCGCCAGCTCGACTTCCGGCGCTTCCGCGAGATCGCCGACTCGGTCGGCGCGGTCCTGATGGCCGACATGGCCCACTTCGCCGGCCTCGTTGCGGCCGAGCAGCACCCCAGCCCGATCCCGTACTGCGACGTGGTCACCACCACGACGCACAAGACACTCGGCGGCGCGCGCGGCGGCATGATCCTCTGCAAGGAGGAGTACGCCAAGAAGATCAACTCGCGGGTGTTCCCCGGACACCAGGGCGGCCCGCTGATGCACGTGATCGCCGGCAAGGCGGTGGCGCTCAAGGTGGCCCAGACCGAGCTGTTCCGCGAGCGGCAGAAGCGCACCCGAGAGGGAGCGGCCGTGGTGGCGGAGGAGATGCTCGCCGCCGGCGTCAACGTCCTCACCGGCGGCACCGACGTCCACCTCGTGCTCGCCGACCTGCGCGACTCGGAGCTCGACGGCCAGCAGGCCGAGGACCGCCTGGACGAGATCGGGATCACGGTGAACCGCAACGCCGTGCCCTTCGACCCGCGCCCGCCTGCCGTGTCGTCCGGCCTTCGGATCGGCACGCCGGCGCTCGCCACCCGCGGCCTGGGGGTCGACGATTTCCGCGAGATCGGCAGGGTGATCGGCGAGGCGCTCACCGGCGGCTTCTCCGACGACAAGAGGACGGAGCTGACGGAGCGCACCCGCGCCCTCGCGGAGCGCTACCCGCTCTACCCCCAACTCGCCCCCGCGGCGGCCGTCTGACCCTCTTCGAGCTGGAGCGCGTCTCGCTGGCCCGCGCGGGCCGGCCGGTGCTGCGCGCGCTGAGCCTCGCGATCGAGCCCGGGGCCACCGCGGTCCTCGGGCCTTCCGGCTCGGGCAAGTCCACGCTGCTTCGGCTCCTGAACCGGCTCGCCGATCCGGACGAGGGCAGCGTGCGCTTTCACGGCGACGACGTCCGCGAGCTCGACCCGCTCGCGCTGCGGCGCCGCGCGGTGCTCGTGCCCCAGCTGCCGGCGCCGCTGCCGGGAAGCGTGGCCGACAACGTGCGCTACGGGCCCGCGCTCCGCGGCGAGGAGGTCGATCCGCTGCGCCCGCTCGAGCTCGCGGGCCTCGATGCCGAGTACGCGGAGCGCGACTCCACCCGGCTCTCCGTTGGGGAGCAGCAGCGCGTGATGCTCGCCCGGGCGCTGGCGCTCGACCCCGAGGTGCTGCTGCTGGACGAGCCCACCGCCGCGCTGGACGAGCGGGCGAAGGACGGCGTCGAGCGGACGCTCGCGCAGCTCCCCTGCTCGACGGTCCTGGTCACCCATGAGCGCGCGCAGGCCGAGCGCCTTGCCGAGCGCGTGGTTGAGCTGGGGCTATGAGCACCGTCGACATCTCGCTCGGCGAGGTCGCCGCCTCGGTCGCCCTCGTGGCGCTGGCGGTGGCCGTCTCGTTCTGGCGGCGCGCGGAGCTCGAGCAGGACCTCGCGGTCGCGGTGCTGCGCTCGTTCGTGCAGCTCACGGCGATCGGCTACGTGATCCAGGCGATCTTCGACTCGGACAGCCTCTGGCTCGTGGTCGGCCTGCTCGCCGTGATGGTCGGCTTTGGCGCGTTCACCGCGCGCTCGCGGGCGAGGGAGGTGCCGGACGCGCTCGGCCCGCTCGTGCTCGCGCTGAGCGCCGCCGCCGCGATCACGCTCGGCCTCGTCCTGGCGCTCGGCGTCTTCGTGGCGGAGCCGCGCTACCTCGTGCCGGTGGGGGGGATGGTGATCGGCAACTCCATGACCGCTGCCGCGGTGGCGCTCAACCGCCTCGCGGACGAGGTCCACGGCCAGGCGGGGCTGATCGAGGCGATGCTCGCGCTGGGCGCGACCTCCGGCCAGGCCGCGCGCGGGCTGGTCACGCGTAGCCTGCGGTCGGGGATGATCCCGCTGATCGACTCGACCAAGACCACCGGCATCGTGTTCTTTCCCGGCACCATGGTCGGCATGCTGGTGGCCGGCGCCGAGCCGATCGACGCCGTCCGCCTGCAGCTGATCCTGCTCTGGGTGCTGCTCGGCAGCGTGGCTCTGGCGGCGTTGATCTCGGTGTCGATCGGGTACAGGAGCTTCTTCACCCCGGCGCACCAGCTGAAAGAGCCACCAGCGTGAGCATTCCCGTCCCGAAGCCTCGCCTCCGCGGCGTCTCGCATCAGTGGGCCTTCTTCTGCTCGCTCGTGACCGGCACCGCGCTGGTGATCGCCGCCCCCGCGGGCCGCCCCACCGTGGCTTGCGTCATCTACGCGCTCAGCGTCGCGGCGCTGTTCGGCACCAGCGCGCTCTACCACCGGGTCACGTGGCCCACGCCGAGCGCTCGCCGCTGGATGCGGCGGCTCGACCACTCGATGATCTTCGTGCTGATCGCCGGCACGTACACGCCGTTCGCGCTGCTCGTGCTCGAGGGCACGCTGGCCACGCTGATCCTGGTGGTCGTCTGGGCGGGTGCGCTCGGCGGCGTCGTGCTCAAGCTCGTCTGGATCGACGCACCCAAAGCCGTGGTGGCCGGGCTCTACGTGATGCTCGGCTGGGTGGCCGTCGTGGCCTTCCCCGAGCTGCTGGACGGCTTGGGCGTGACGAGCACCGTGCTGCTGGCGGCCGGCGGTGTCCTCTACACCGCGGGCGCGGTCGTCTACGCGCTCGGGCGTCCGGACCCCGCCCCGGCGGTCTTCGGCTACCACGAGATCTTCCACGCGCTGGTGATAGCCGCCGCCTCGCTCCAGTACGCCGTGGTCGCGTTCTTTGTCCTGCCGGGCGCCTGAGTAGGCTGCCGGAGGATGGACGAGCTCGATGCCCTCTGGGCGTTTCTCGTCGCCGCCGTCGTCGCGTTCGCCGTCACGCCGCCGACCGCGCGGCTCGCCGGCCGGCTCGGCGTGCTCCACTACCCGCGCGAGCGCGACCTGCACGACCGTCCCGTTCCCGGGCTCGGCGGCCTCGCGATCCTGGCCGCCGCGGTCGTCGCCGCCCTGCTCTTCCTGCCGGCCGGCAAGGAGACACGCGGCATAGTCGCGGGCGCGGTCGCGATCGCGCTGATCGGCGCGGTCGACGACACCCGGCCCGGCGGCCTGCATCCGCTCGTCAAGCTCGCCGGCCAGTTCGCCGCCGCGGCGATCCCGGTCTGGTCAGACGTGCGCGTGGAGAACATGACGCTGCCGTTCATCGAGCCCGTCGACCTGGGCGCCTGGGGCTACCCGCTGACGCTGATCGGGATCGTGGCCGTGATGAACGTCGTCAACTTCACCGACGGTGCCGATGGCCTTGCCGCCGGGGTCTGCACGATCGCCGCGGGGACGTTCGCGGTCATCGCGCTGTCGCTCGACCGCGACGCCGCCGGCGTGCTCGCGGCCCTGACCGCGGGCGCCGCGGTGGGGTTCCTGTGGCACAACTTCCACCCGGCCTCGATCTTCATGGGCGACGCGGGCTCGAACCTGCTCGGCCTGCTGCTCGCCTGCGTGGCGATCCAGGGCGTGCTGAAGACCGCAGCCGTGGTCGCTCTCTTCTTCCCGCTGCTGATCCTGGCCGTGCCCGCGCTCGACGCCACCTTCGTCGTGGCGAAGCGGATCAAGTACGGCCGCCCGGTCTATTCCGCCGACCGCTGGCACTTCCACCACCGCTTCGCGAACATCGGGTTCTCGCAGCGCCGCACCGTGCTCTACCTGTACGGCTGGACGCTTTCGCTCGCGGCCCTTGCGCTGGCGATGCGCTTCGTGCCCTACTCCGAGGACGACGGCACCCTCAACGCGGGGTGGGCGATCGTGATCGGCGCCTTCGCCCTGGTGGCGCTCGCGGCGAGCGTCTACCTCGTGCTCGTGCTGGAGATCCTCAAGTTCAAGCGCTTCCGCGAGCGCGAGCTGCGGCGCCAGGTGGAGACCGGCGAGATCGCGGCACTCAGCGAGAGCGAGATCGAGCACGAGATCGAGCGCGAGGTCGAGACCGGCGAGTTCGAGGCGGTGCGCCCACCGGAGACGGGCGCGCTACGGGGTGACCCCGCCAGCGGGACCACCCCTCGCGGGGAGGCCGTCGGCCGCGACTAGAACAGCGACCGCTGCTCGGGTGGCGGCGCGGCCATGCTGGGCTCCGCGTCCTCGACCTCCTCGCTCAGCGCGCGCCGGCCCCGGCTGACCAATCCCGCGAGCCTGTCGCGCTCCGCCTTCGGCGCGTACGCCCCGCGTGCGTACAGGCTCTCGTAGCGCGGCACCAGGTCCGGCCGGTACGAGCGCAGCCAGTCCATCACGATGTCGCGCACCTCGCCGCGCAGGTGGAGGCATATGCCGCCGATCGACACGGCGCCCGCCTCGGCGCACAGCTCGAGGATCTCCTCGACCTGACTGGGGGAGTCGTTGATGCCCGGCATCAACGGCGCGATCAGGACCCCGGTCGGGATCCCGGCCCGGTTGAGCTCGGCCACCGCCTCGATCCGCTTGCGCGGGTGCGGCGTGTGTGGCTCGCTGGCGCGCCACGCCTTCTCGTCGAGCGTCGGGATCGACAGGTTGGCGGCGAAGCTCGGGATCTGCTTGAACAGCTCGACGTCGCGCAGCAGCAGCGGCGACTTCGTCAGCACCGAGCAGGGCGTGCGCGAGTCCCGCATGGCCTCCCACACGCCCGGCAGCAGCTCGTACTTCTTCTCGACCCACTGATACGGATCCGTGTTGGTGCCAAGCGCGACGTGCTCGCGCGTCCACCTGGGCCGCATCAGCTCCGCCCGCGCCACCTCCGGCGTGTTCAACTTGACGACGATCTCGCGCTCGAAGTCCTCGCGCGCGTTGAAGTCGAGATAGGTGTGCGTGGGCCGGGCGAAGCACCAGACGCACGCATGCGTGCATCCTCGATACGGGTTGATCGTCCACCGAAACGGCATCCGCGATGCCTTCGGCACGCGGTTCAGGATCGACTTCGCCTGGACCTCGTAGAAACGGACGTTCATCGCCTCGGGGGCGTCGAATGTCCGGATCGCCGCCGGTTCGCGGTAGCCGGGGAGGGTCCGGCTCTCCTCAGTCTCGACGCTCAGGTGGTCCCACCGCACGAACACATGTTCCCACAGCCGCCGGACGGTGAGTTGATGGCCAACCGGGCCCGGAGTAGCCTCGCGCCAGGAGCGCGAGAGAGGAGCGGCGATGTGTCTTCCAGGTACCGACGGCCTCGAGAACCTCGCCAACCTCGGCACGGTGCGTCCGAAGGGAATGACCGCCGTCGTCGGAGTCGTGCCGTGGGAGGAGGGCTCGGGCGGTCCAGCGCGCGTCTTCGCGGTGCGCTAGTCAGCCGATCCCTCCCCGACGGCCGTCACGAGCACCGAGCGCGCCCCGCCGCGGTCGCGGTGCTCGCACAGGTAGATCCCCTGCCAGGTGCCCAATGCCAGCCGTCCGCCGCTCACCGGCAGCACCAGCGCGGCGCCCGTCAGCGAAGACTTGACGTGCGCCGGCATGTCGTCCGGTCCCTCGAGCGTGTGCGCGAAGTAGGAGGCCCCGTCGGGGACCGCGCGGTCGAACCAGGCCGCGAAGTCGCGGCGAACTTCCGGGCTCGCGTTCTCGTTGATCGTGAGAGAGGCGGATGTGTGCTGCATGAAGACAAGCGCGAGTCCCACCTGGATCGAGCCCAGCTCGGGGACCCCGGCCACGATCTCGTCGGTCACGAGATGGAAGCCGCGGGGCCTCGGCTGGAGCGTCACCTGCTGCTGGATCCACACACCCGGGCATTCTGGCGGGAACCTCGAGGCCGGACCTATAGTGGCGCGGTGAGAGGCACGGACGCCCCCGGTACGCGGGAGACCATGGCGCGGTGGGGCGCGATCTACTTCGCCCTCGGCGGGGGCTTCGGGCTCCTCTCAGTGGTGCTGCCGGACACCTCGGTGAACGACCGCACGATGCTGCTGGTCGTGTCGATCGCCACGCTGGCGGCGGCCGTGACGCTGATCGCCGCCCGCGACCGCATGCCTCCAGCCGGCTTCCACGTCGCGGTGGCCGTCGGCAGCGCCGCCGCCAGCGTCGCCGTCTACGCCTGGGGCGCGGGCTCGTCGTACGGGCCGCTGCCGTACGCCTGGATCATGCTGTTCGCGTTCTACTTCTTCACCCTGCCCGCGGCGCTGGTCCACCTCGGGCTGGCCGGCGCCGGCTACGCGCTTGCGCTCGTCGCGGAGTCCCCGCCCGGCAACCACTTCGACGGCTGGCTGGCCACCACCGGCACGCTGCTCGCGGGCGGCATGTTCGTGCTGGTGGTGCGCGACCGAATGACGGCCCTGATCGCCGGCCTCGCCGACGCGGCCCACCGCGACTCGCTCACGGAGCTGCTCAACCGCCGCGGCTTCGAGGAGGTCTTCGACATGGAGCTCGAGCGCGCCCGCCGCGCCGAGGCCCCGCTCAGCCTGATCGTGGGCGACCTCGACCGCTTCAAGCGCGTCAACGACGAGCACGGACACAGCGCCGGCGACGCCGCGCTCAGGCGCGTGGCCCACACGATCGACTCCTCGAAGCGCGGCTTCGACGCCGCGGCCCGCATCGGCGGCGAGGAGTTCGCCGTGCTCGCGACCAATTCAGACGAGCACGGCGCGTACATGCTCGCCGAGCGCATCCGCACCGAGATCGAGGAGGCCGGCGACGAGCTGACGGTGTCGTTCGGCATCGCCACGTTCCCGCTGCACGGCGGCTCCTCGGAGGCGCTCCTGCGCGCGGCCGACCAGGCTCTCTACGCCGCCAAGCGGCTGGGGCGCAACCGCACAGTCATCTCGAGCGCCGAGGTGGCCGGCATCCTGGCCCGCCCGCCGCGGGGCCACGAGGAGGCGCAGGTCGAGCTGGCCGCGCTGCTCAGCCTGGCCGAGGCGCTCGACGTGCGCGACAGCGGGAGCGTCAGCCACTGCCACCGCGTCGGCCGCCTGGCCGAGCTGACCGCCCGCGAGCTCGGCCTCCCGCCCGATGCGGTCGAGCGCGTGCGACTCGCCGGGATCCTCCACGACATCGGCCGAGTCGGCATCCCGGACACGCTCGTGCGCAAGACAGGACCGCTCAGCGAGGACGAGTGGACGCTCGTGCGAGGCCACCCGGAGATCGGCGCCCGCATGGTCGAGACCACCGACTTCGACGACATCGGCTCCTGGATCCTGTTCCACCACGTCCGCCCGGACGGGCGCGGCTACCCCGCCGGACACCCCTGGGAGCAGGTGCCGCTCGAGGCACGCATCCTCGCCGTCGCCGACGCCTACGAGGCGATGACGAGCGACCGGCCCTACCGCGAGGCGCTCGCCGTCGACGCCGCCGCCGCCGTCCTGCGCGCAGGCGCCGGGCGCCAGTTCGACGCCCAGGTCGTCGACGCGCTGCTGCGAGCCGTTTGAGCTCGTCCTAAACGAACCGGGCGGCGGCACCGATACAGACCTGAATGGGACTTTCGTCCATCGTCGCCCTTGGCGTGGTCCTGATCCTGCTAGGTGTGATCGCCCACCAGCGCCATCGGATCGCCCGGCTGTCGGCGCGTCTCTCCGACGCGACCAGAACCGACCCCCTCACGGGCCTGCTGAACCGGCGGGCCTTCGAGCAGCTGCTCGATTCCGAGCTCGAGCGCTCGCGACGCACCGGCCGCCCGCTGTCGGTTGTGATGGGCGACCTCGACGGTCTCGCGTCGGTGAACACCCGCCTCGGCCACTCCGCCGGCGACAAGGTGCTCCAGCTCGTCTCGCGCGACATGTGCAAGTGGAAGCGCCGCATCGACTCGGCTGGCCGCGTCGGCGGCGAGGAGTTCGCCCTGCTCCTGCCCGAGACCGACGAGCGCGGGGCCTTCCTCGTGGCCGAGCGGCTCCGGCGCGCCGCCCACCGGACCTTCGGCGAGCAGCCGATGCCGGTCACGGTGTCCTTCGGCGTGGCGAGCTACCCGGAGCACGGCGACCGGCTCGACCTCCTCATGAGCTCGGCCACGCGCGCGTTGGGCGCGGCCAAGGAGCTCGGCAAGGACCGCTCGGTGATCTACAGCGCCGAGGTCGCGCGCATGCTCGCCTCGGTGGGCGGCCCGGACGGCGCCGACCTCCAGCTCGCCACCGTGGTCGGCCTCGCCGAGACGCTCGACGTCCGCGACAACGGGGCCGTCGGCCACTCGCAGACGGTGGGCCGCTACGCCGAGCTGACCGCGATCGAGCTAGGCCTGCCCTCCGAGCGGGTCGAGCGCGTGCGCCTCGCCGGCGTGCTGCACGACGTGGGCAAGATCGGCGTGTCCGACCGGGTGATCGTAAAGCCCGGCCCGCTCGACGCCGACGAGTGGCGCGAGATGCGAACGCACCCGGAGATCGGCGCGCGCCTGCTCACGCATCCGGAGTTCGACGACCTGCGCGCCTGGGTGCTCTCGCACCACGAGCGCCCCGACGGGCGCGGCTATCCGGAGGGCCTGACGGGCGACGCGATCCCGCTCGAGGCGAGCATCCTGGCCGTGGCGGACGCGTACGAGGCGATGACCGCCGACCGCGCCTACCGCGCCGCCATGGGCGATGAGGCGGCCCGCGCGGAGCTCGAGGCGGGCGCCGGGACGCAGTTCGACGCGCGGGTAGTGCGGGCGTTCCTCGCCGCGCTCGAGCCGGGCACCTCCGCGTCGCTGCGGCGCGTTTCGTAGCTAGGGCGCCACACCGGCCAGGCGCGGCCACGTGACCGCTCGGCGCAGCGCGGCGCGGGTGGCCGGGTGGGTCGAGAGGCGAAACTCCGTCTTCAGGGAGGCGGACTGGTAGTAGACCGCCATGCGCACGCGCGGGTGCGAGTGCAGGAAGCCGAAGAACTGGCCCACCAAGCCGGGCGCGTCCGCGCCCCAGACGCCCCACTCGGCGAAGGCGAACGGCTTGCGGCGCCACCTCGGGTAGCGGTACATCGGGTGGATGGCGGACGTCGCTCGATAGGGCGAGTACCAGGTCGTGCCGACCCAGTCGACGTAGGCGCCGCCGGGCCACCAGAAGCGCGGGTGGTTCTTCGCGATCTCGGTATCGGCCTCAGCTCGCCGCGGGCGTACGCGGGGAGGGCACATGCCCCGTCGCCCAACCGGCTCAGCGCTGGGGGAACAGCTCAGCGGGTGTGACGAGCCGGACGCGCTCATTGGCGCTGGCTTCTCGCGTGAGGTGCTCGTCGAAGCCGGCGCGGGCGAAGAAGAAGAGTTGCGGCGGCGGGCCGTCGGGCATCAGATGGCCGGCGAGCGCGTCGAGCTTCGCCTTCTCGCTGTAAGGCAGCGCTCCGGCCGTCCACTTGCAAGATCCGATCGCGGTCACCTCTCCTTCGTCGTCGACACACACGGCGTCGAGCTCGCGTTCGACGTCGCGAAGGTCGGTGCCGCGTGTCTCGCGGACCTTGCCCCACCACCAGCCGACGGCGGCGGCGTCTACCTCGCGGCGCAGCCAGTCTTGGCAGACCTCCTCGAAGGCGGGCGCGGAGACGAACTCGTCGAGCTGCGGCAGCACGCGGCCGCGCAGATGCCGTTCGGCGCCGTCCGCGTCGGCGAGCCGCCCCTGGGCGGGCAGTACGAACCGAAACCAGAAGCGCAAGTACGGGTCGGTGATGCGGTAGAAGCTCTGTTTCGAGCGCTCCGGGTTGGTAACCGTGACTGGGAACTGCTTCTCGACCAACCACAGATTGCGGAGCGTTTCGAGCACCTGGCTGACACGCGAAGTGCCGCCTGAGATGCCGGTCCGCTGGGCTACCTGCGACACGCGCGTCTGGCCGGCGGCGATGGCCCGCAGCACCGAGAAGTACGCCGAAGCGTCCGGCAGCTCCTGGTCGAGCAGCAGCCGCGCCTCCTCGTGCAGCAGACCGTCGGGTTGCAGCAGGAGGCTGAGAATGTTGTCCTCGAGGCTGTCCCGCTCGCGGACATGGGCCAGGTAGTAGGGCATGTGGCCGAAGACCGCGTAGGCGGCAATCTTGTCCTCGTCCGACCAGTCCGGCAGGAACAGCTCGACGTCGCGCAGCTTGAAGGGTCGCAGCCGCAACTGGCCGCCGCGGCGGCCGTAGGTGGTTGCCGAGTAGTTAACGACCTCGCGCTCGAAGAAGCCGACCTCGCTGCCCGAGAGAACCAGGAAAATGGGCACGTTCTCGCCGCGCTCGCGCCACCAGACGTTGATGATGGAACCGATGTCGCGGTTCTCCCTGGCCATGAGCTGGAACTCGTCGAGTACCAGCACGACGGGGCCTTCACGGGCCCAGTCCGCCACTGCGTCGAGGCCGGTGCGCCAGTCCGGGACGCTCAACGCCGCCCTGCCGGTCGCCTCCGCCAGGCGGTCCGAGAAGTCGGCCAGCTGATCGTTGCGGCTGCCGCTGGTGGCTTCGAAGTAGAGGTGGCGCTTGTCGCGCGCGAACTCGAGCAGCAGCAAAGTTTTGCCGACGCGGCGGCGCCCCCAGAGCGTGAACAGCTGCGCCTCGCCACTATCCCAGCGGCGCTGAAAGGCCGAGAGCTCCTCGGTTCGGTTCAGGAAACGACGGGTTGCGATGGCAAAAACTTAGCAGCACATAACTTATTTCCCAATAAGTTCCTGCCCGGCAGGACTAGGCTGCAAGCACCCATGCCGAGGGTCTTTGCTGGTGGGCCTGGAGGGCGCGGTGCGGGCTGCCGGCGACGTGGCCGAGTGGACCTGGGAGCACCGCAAGCAGGTCGGGGCGGTGCCCGGGGGCGCGTCTGGTCGGCAGGGCCGAGCACCTTCTCCCCACCAACACCGCCGGCCGCTATGCGGTCAACGGGTATCTTGCGGCGCCGGGAGTCGCCACGGGCACGGTCTACCAGTGATGCACGCGGCACGCGACGAGACGATGCAGGCCAGGACGTATCGGGTGCGAAGCCAGGCGCGGGTCGGTGTGCTCGTGGCGATCGCGCTCGTGCTGTTCGTGCTGGTCCGGGGAGGTATCGCCGCCGCCGAGACCGGCAAGGCGTGGATCGTGCCGGTGGCGCTTCTGATCGTGGCGCCGGGCATCTGGCTCGGGCTCCGAACCGCGAGAGCCCGGATCAGGATCGAGGACGGCGGCGTGCGGATCACGAACGTCCTCCGCACGGTCGTGGTGCCCTGGGAGGCGGTCGACCGCTTCAGCATCGGCCCTCGCGGTCTCCTGCCCCGCGTCGGCATCGCCGAGCTGCGAAACGGCCGGCGCATCACCATCTGGGGCATCCAGGGTCCGAACCCCCTCACGCGACCGAAGCCTGGGGAGGCGGAGGAGATAATCGAAGAACTGAACAGGGCGCTGGCGCGGCGCCCTGCCTAGCCCGGTTCGCCGCCACCGGGCTCACGTCCCTTCGCTTGGTAGGCGCTCGGCGGCGGCGTGCGAGCGGAGTGTCACAAAGTAGTCACAAAGTCGAGTTTTCCTGTACCGTTCAGCGCCCCGCCGGGGGAGCATGAAGACGCCGCCCCGCCCGTCGCTTCCCCGGGAGACTCCTTGACGACGCACGCTCTGAAAGCATCCGGTCCCATGCCGCTGCGCATGTTGCGGTACGTCGACCTTGCCGTGCTCGCGGCCGCGTTGCCCATCTTCGTCGCCGCGGATCTGCCGCTCTTCGGCTGGGCGGGCGTCACCGGGGCCTGGCTGCTCCAGCGCGGCGTCCAGTCCTTCTTCCTGCGCCGCGCGGAGTCGTCCGGCAACCCGCGCTCGGCCGTCGGGCTCATGAGCGTGAGCCTGATCGGGAGGGTCTGGTTCCTCGCGCTCGCCGTGCTCGCGGTCGGCCTGATCGATCGCGACGCGGGCCTGCCCGCGGCGATCCTCACGGCCGTGACGTTCCACGTCTGGTTCACCGCATACATCGTGTCCCGCAGCATGGAGAGCGGGACGGCGTGAACGTCAAGCGCCTGCTGCTGACCGGGGCCGGCGTCTACTTCGCCGGCATCATCCTGCTCTACGTCCTGTTCGGCAGCGAGGGCGAGAACGACGAGTTCCAGCCCCAGGAGGAGTTCCGCCTCGAGCCCTGGGTCGAGCTGAAGATCGGCGGGCTCGACCTGAGCATCAACCGCGCCGTCTTCTACCTCTTCATCGCCTGCGTGCTCACCACCGGGGCGATGGTGTACGTGGCGAGGCGCATGCAGCAGCGTCCGAACCGCGTCCAGACCGCGGTCGAGACGCTCTACAACCTCACCTACAACACGATCACGCGCGGCAACATGTCGTCCGAGATGAGCAGGAAGTGGTTCCCGTTCGTGGCCACGCTCTTCTTCTTCATCTGGATCTCGAACCTGGTCGGCTACATCCCGCTTCCGACCAACACGCACGAGACGGTGGACGTCTTCGGGATCGACTTCCCGACCTTCGCCATCTACGCGGCCACCGCCAACCTGTCGATCCCGCTGGTGCTGACGCTGATCGTCTGGTTCTCGTACCAGGTCGAGGGCGTGCGGGCGAAGGGCTTCATGCCCTACTTCCGCGGCTGGATCCCCAGCGGCACGCCGAGCTTCATGCGCCCGGCGCTGTTCGTGATCGAGGCGATCTCCCAGCTCGTCCGGATCATCTCGCTGTCGGTGCGACTCTTCGCGAACATCCTGGCCGGCCACCTGCTGATCCTCTTCATGGGCGGCGGGCTCGGCGTGATCCTCGGCCTGGCCGCGCTCGGCTGGGTGACGTTCCCGCTCGCACTCGTGTTCTTCATCTTCGAGGTGGTTCTGGTCGCCACGCTGCAGGCGTTCATCTTCGCCACGCTCACATCCATCTACTTCGGTGAGGCCACCGCCGCCGAAGGTCATTGACGAAGGAGGCTCATCAATGCTCGACCTGCTGCTGTTCCCAATCGCCCAGGCCCAACAGGGCGTCACCGACGACGGGCTGAAGGCGATCGCGCTCGGGATCGGCGCCGGGCTCGGCTCGATCGGCGCCGGCATCGGCATCGGGATCATCTTCGGCAAGGTGATCGAGTCGGTCACCCGCCAGCCGGAGATGCGCGAGGAGATCACGAGCATCCAGTGGCTCGGCTTCGCGCTCACCGAGGCCGTCGCGTTCTACACGTTCATCTTCGGCCTGATCGCCTTCTTCCTCTGAGATGGCCTTCCTGCTCGCAGCCGAGGAAAGCGGGGGCGGCAGCTTCCTGGTCAGCCCCAGTCTGGGGTTGATGATCTGGACGCTGCTGCTGTTCGGCGCGACGCTGCTGATCCTCAACAAGTTCGTCTTCCCGCGCATCTCGGACGCGCTCGACAAGCGCAGCAAGGCGATCGCCGAGTCGATCGACCATGCCGAGCGCACCAAGCGCGAGGCCGACGAGCTGCTCGAGGAGTACCGCGCCCGCCTCAGGGAGGCGCGCGAGCAGTCCGAGGACATCGTCTCCCGCGCGCGCAAGGCGGCCGACTCGCTCGCCGACCAGTCGAAGGCGGACGCCACGCAGCAGCGCGAGGAGCTGCTGGCCGCGACGCGGCGCGACATCGAGGCCGAGACGCGCCGCGCGCTCGACGAGATCCGCAAGGAGGTCGCCAACCTCACGGTGATCGCCACCGAGAAGGTCACGCGCAAGTCGCTCACGTCGGACGACCACCGGCGTCTGATCGAGGAAGCCCTGCGCGAGGTCGACTTCTCGGCGCTGGCCGGGCGGGAGGGAAATGGAAGAGATCGCTGACGTCTACGCGCGCGCTCTGTTCGAGGTCGCCAAGGAGCGGGACGTCCTCGACCGGGTGCACGACGAGGTCGGCCAGTTCGCCGACGCCCTCGCCGAGGACCGCAACCTCCAGGTCTTCCTGTTCTCCCCCTACTTCTCGAGCGAGGAGAAGAAGGACGGCGTCACGCGAATCGTGAGCGACGCCGACGAGCGCCTCGTGAACTTCCTGGAGCTGTTGGCCGAGCGCCACCGGATGCCGGCGCTGTTTCGCATCCGGCGCAGCTTCGACTCGATGTGGGCCGAGGAGAACAGGCTGCTGCCGGTGACCGTGACCAGCGCGGTCGAGCTCGACAAGGAGCTCGTGAATAGCATCGGGGAGCGGATCGAGGAGCAGACCGGTCGCCGGGTGGACCTCTCCTCGAGCGTTGACCCCGACGTGCTCGGCGGGCTCCAGGTGCGTGTCGGCAACATGGTGCTCGACGCGACGGTGCGCAACCGCCTCGAACAACTTCGAAAGCAAGTGGCCAAGGCCGCCTAAGGAGACGTAGTGCAGATCAAGCCAGACGAGATCACCAGCATCCTCAAGGACCGCATCCAGGGCCTCGAGGACGGCGGCGCCGACCTGTCCGAGGTGGGCACGGTGCTGTCCGTGGCCGATGGCATCTCGCGGGTCCACGGCCTCGACAACTGCATGTCGATGGAGCTGCTGGAGCTGCCCCACGACGTGACCGGGCTCGCGCTCAACCTGGAGTCGGACAACGTCGGCGCCGTGCTGTTCGGCGAGTGGGACAAGATCGAGGAGGGCGATCAGGTCAAGCGCACCGGCCGCCTGCTCGAGGTCCCGGTCGGCGAGGAGCTGCTCGGCCGCATCGTCAACCCGCTCGGCGAGCCGCTCGACGGCAAGGGCGACGTGAACACCTCGGAGACCCGCCCGGCCGAGTTCAAGGCCCCCGGTGTGGTGTCGCGCCAGCCCGTGAAGGAGCCGATGCTGACCGGGATCAAGCCGATCGACGCGATGACGAACGTCGGCCGCGGGCAGCGCGAGCTGATCATCGGCGACCGCCAGACCGGCAAGACGTCGATCTGTATCGACGCGATCATCAACAACAAGGGCAAGGACCTCGTCTGCGTCTACGTGGCGATCGGCCAGCGCATGTCCACCGTGGTGGACGTGGCGCGGCAGCTGGAGGACGCCGGCGCGCTCGACCACACGATCATCGTGGCCGCCCCCGCCGACGAGGCCGCGCCGATCAAGTTCCTCGCCCCCTACGCGGGCGCGGCGATGGCCGAGCACTTCCTCTACGACGGCAGGCACGCGCTCGCCATCTACGACGACCTCACCAAGCACGCCTTCGCCTACCGGCAGATGTCCCTGCTGCTGCGCCGCCCGCCCGGCCGCGAGGCCTACCCGGGCGACGTCTTCTACCTGCACTCGCGCCTGCTCGAGCGCTCGGTGAAGCTAAACGAGGACCTGGGCGGCGGCTCGTTCACGGCGCTGCCGATCATCGAGACGCAGGCGGGCGACGTGTCGGCCTACATCCCGACCAACGTCATCTCGATCACCGACGGCCAGATCTTCCTCCAGTCCGACCTGTTCCGGTCGGGCGTGCGCCCGGCGATCAACGTCGGCATCTCGGTGTCGCGCGTGGGCGGCTCGGCACAGACGCAGCCGATGCGAAAGACGGCCGGCAAGCTGCGGCTCGAGCTGTCGCAGTACCGCGAGCTCGAGGCCTTCGCACAGTTCGGCTCGGACCTCGACGCCGACACCCAGGCGACGCTCAACCGCGGCGAGCGGCTCGTCGAGGCGCTCAACCAGGACGAGCGCGACCCCTGGTCGATCGAGAACCAGGTGGCGGCGGTCTACTCCGGCACCGGCGGCTACCTCGACCGGATCAAGACCGAGCGCATCCGCGAGTTCCACGAGATGATGCTGCAGCGCCTGCGCTCCGAGGACTCGGACCTGATGGACCAGATCGCGGAGGGCAACTGGGACGACTCGATCGAGGAGCGGCTCGGAAACTGCATCGCCGAGGCGATCGACGACTTCGGGCCCGACTTCGACGCCGAGGGCAACCCGATCGAGGAGGGCGAGTCCGACCGCATCCTCTCGAAGGAGGAGCGCGAGAAGGAGGCCCGCACCGAGGAGGGGCGCGCGAGCGGCGAGCCCGAGGAGCAGGAGCAGGAGGAGGAGGCCGCGGCCACGGCCTAGCGCTCCATGGCGTCTCTGAAGGACATCCGCGGGCGCATCGGCTCGGTCAAGAACATCCGCAAGATCACGCGCGCGATGGAGATGATCTCCGCCGCGCGGCTGCGGCGCGCCGAGCAGCGGATCGAGCACCTGCGCCCGTACGCGGACGCCATCCGGCGGATGACCTCACGCGCCTCGCAGGCCGCCGAGAACATCCCCAGCCTGCCGATTCTCGAGGAGAAGGAGAACGTCTCCACGGTCGGCATCCTGCTCGTGACCGGCGACCGCGGGCTGGCCGGGCCCTTCAACTCACAGATCATGCGCGCCGGCAACCGGCGCGCCGCCGAGCTGCGCTCCGACGGCAAGCAGGTGCTCTGGTACGCCTCGGGCCGGCGCGGCCTGTCCTCGCTCGAGTTCCGCCAGCTCGAGATCGGCGGCAGCTGGACCGGCTTCACGGACCGGCCCGCCTTCTCCGACGCGCGCGCGATCGCCGACGGCCTCACCTCCGCCTACGTCGACGACAAGGTGGACCGCGTCGAGATCGTCTACAACGGCTACATCTCCGCGGTCAACCAGGAGGTCCGCCACGAGACGCTGCTGCCGCTGCAGCAGGCGGACGTGCTGGGCGAGGAGGGCGAGGAGGAGGGGGAGGGCGGCGAATCCGCGGAGCGCGATTCGCGCGCGCTCTGGATCTACGAGCCGGACCCCGAGGAGATCCTCGCCCGGCTCGTCCCCGACTACGTGGAGATCTCGATCTACCGGGCGCTGCTCGAGTCGACGGCGTCCGAGCACGGCGCTCGGATGAGCGCCATGCGCAGCGCCTCGGACAACGCCGCCGAGATGATCGACAACCTCACGCTCGAGGCAAACCGCCAGCGCCAGGCGGAGATCACGCAGGAGATCATGGAGGTCGTGGCGGGCGCAGAGGGACTTCGATAGAGGAGACTGAAACTCGTGGAAGCAGCAACCCAGACCCAGGCGGAGCAGCAGAAGGGCCGCGACGCCAACGCCGGCACCGTCGAGGAGGTCCAGGGCGTCGTCGTCGAGGTCGCCTTCCCGGCCGAGCACCTGCCCGAGATCTACAACGCGCTCGAGGTCGACCTCGAGCGCGACGGTGAGCCCGGGACGCTGGTGCTCGAGGTGCAGCAGCATCTCGGCGACGACCGCGTGCGCGCCGTCGCCATGGACGCCACCGACGGGCTCTCGCGCGGCGTGGAGGTGCGCGACACCGGCGGTCCGATCACCGTACCGGTCGGCGAGGGCACGCTCGGCCGCATCTTCAACCTCCTCGGCGATCCGATCGACGATGCCGGCGAGGTCAAGTTCGACGACCGCTGGCCGATCCACCGGCCCGCCCCGAGTGTCGAGAACCTCACACCGACGCGCGAGATCTTCGAGACCGGCATCAAGGTCGTGGACCTGCTGGCGCCCTACGCCAAGGGCGGCAAGGTCGGCCTGTTCGGCGGCGCCGGCGTCGGCAAGACGGTGCTGATCCAGGAGCTGATCAACAACCTGGCCAAGGAGCACGGCGGACTGTCGGCCTTCTGCGGCGTCGGCGAGCGCTCGCGCGAGGGCAACGACCTCTGGCTCGAGATGAGCGAGTCGGGCGTGATCGACAAGACCATGCTCGTGTTCGGCCAGATGAACGAGCCGCCCGGGGCGCGCATGCGCGTGGCCCTGTCCGGCCTGACGATGGCGGAGTACTTCCGCGAGCAGGGCGGTCAGGACGTGCTGCTCTTCATCGACAACATCTTCCGTTTCGTGCAGGCGGGCTCGGAGGTGTCGGCGCTGCTCGGCCGGATGCCCTCGCAGGTCGGCTATCAGCCCACGCTCGAGACCGAGATGGGCCAGCTCCAGGAGCGGATCACGTCGACCCGCCAGGGCTCGGTCACGTCGATCCAGGCCATCTACGTGCCGGCCGACGACCTGACCGACCCGGCGCCGGCCTCCGTGTTCGCGCACCTGAACGCCACCACGACGCTCTCGCGCGCGATCTCCGAGAAGGGCATCTACCCGGCCGTGGACCCGCTCGACTCGACCTCGACGATCCTCAAGCCGGACATCGTGGGCGAGGAGCACTACCAGGTCGCCAACCAGGTGCGCGAGATCCTGCAGCGCTACAAGGAGCTGCAGGACATCATCGCGATCCTCGGCATCGACGAGCTCTCGGACGAGGACCGCATCACCGTGCAGCGGGCCCGCAAGGTGGAGCGCTTCCTGTCGCAGCCGTTCTTCGTGGCGGAGCAGTTCACCGGGACCGAGGGCAAGTACGTGCCTGTGGAGGAGACGGTGCGCTCCTTCAAGGAGATCATCGAGGGCAAGCACGACGACATTCCCGAGCGCGCCTTCCTGCTGAAGGGCTCGATCGACGAGGTGACCGAGGCGGCCCGTGGCTCGCAGTAGCTTCCCAGTGGAGGTCCTCACACCTGAGGGAAAGGTGTTCGAGGACGAGGTGGAGATGGTGTCCACCCGCACCACCACGGGCTCCATCGGAGTGCTCGCGCACCACGCTCCCTTGATGGCCATCCTGGAGCCGACCGAGCTGCGCCTCTACAAGTCGGAGTCCGACGTCGTGCGCTTCGCACAGGGCGAGGGCTACCTCCAGGTCGTCGACAACTCAGCGCTCGTGCTGGTGGAGGAGGCGATCGCGCCGGACGACATCGACCGCTCGGCGTTCGAAGCGCGCCTGAAGGAGGCGCGCAACGCGGTGGAGCGCGCCGAGGAGGACTCCGAGGAGCGCTCGCGAGCCGAGCGCGAGGTCAAGCGCTACGAGGCCTTCCTGGAGGTCGGCGGCGGATCGTAGCCGGCGCGAGGGCGCGTTCTACGACGCCGAGGCGTCCCGCCGGTCGCCGGACGAGCGACCCCCCGATCGCTATGACACCGCCCTGCTGGCCGCCCTCGGGCCGGTCGACGGCCTGCACGTACTCGAGCTGGGCTGCGGGGCAGGCGACCTGTCGCTCGAGTTGCTGCGTCGCGGGGCGCGCCTGACCGCGCTCGACGTGTCGCCGGGCATGGTGGAGCTCGCCCGCGCCCGGGCCGGCGCCGAGGCGCGCTTCCTCACGGCCGCCGCCGAGCGGACCGGCCTGCCCGACGCGTCGTTCGACCGGGTCGTGGGCAAGTGGGTGCTGCACCATGTGGACGTGGCCGAGGCCGCCGACGAGATCCACCGCGTGCTTCGCCCGGGCGGCCGCGCGGTCTTCTTCGAGAACCAGGACCGCAACCCGCTGCTGCGCTCGGCCCGACGGCATCTCTGGGGCGCGCGTCGGCTCAACTGGGTAGGCACCCCGGATGAGCACCCGCTGACCCGCGCCGACTTCGAGACCCTCGAGCGAACCTTCGACTCGCTCGAGCTCGGCTATCCCAGCTTCTACTTCTTCGAAGCCCTGAGCCGGGCGCTGGGCCATCGCGTCCACCCGCAGCTGCAGGGCCTCGACGCGCTCGCCTGGCGCCACCTGCCCGGCGCCCGCCCCTGGTCATGGCACGTGCTGGTCGTCTTGGAGCGCGAGTGACTCGCCTGATCGTCCCCGCCGGCCGCTTCGGCCGCTGAAGACCCGCCCCGACGAGCACTCGGCCTCGCCGTCGCTCGCGCGGCGAGTCCATGGCCGTGGTTTCGGCGCCCGTCCCTCGGGCAAGCGGTTCGCATGGACGCGGCGGCGACCGGGGCCGGCGAGCGGCGCTCAGGCGGGACGGGCGGCGAGGTCGACACCCGTCTTCGACGGGCCATCGGGCCGCGTGTCCTTACCGTCTTCATCGTCGGCGACATTCTCGGCGCCGGCATCTACGCGCTGGTCGGCGAGGTCGGCGCCGAGGTCGGTGGGGCGATCTGGACGAGCTTCCTCGCCGCCTTCGTGCTCGCCCTCTTCACGGCCTTCGCCTACGCCGAGCTCGTCTCCAAGTACCCGCGCGCGGCCGGCGCCGCCCTCTACACCCACCGGGCCTTCCGGGCGCCGTTCTTCACGTTCGTCGTCGCGTTCGCGGTCATGTCGTCCGGCATCGCGTCCGCCAGCACGCTCGCGCGCGCCTTCGCCGGCGACTACCTCGGCGAGTTCGTCGACCTCCCGCTCGTGCTCGCCGCCATCGCCCTGATCCTGATCCTGGCCGCCATCAACCTCCGCGGCATCTCCGAGTCCGTGCAGGTCAACGTGGTCCTGACGGCGATCGAGGTCGTCGGCCTGATCCTCATCGTCACGATCGGCGTGGCCGCCCTGGGCGAGGGCTCGGGCGACTTCTCGCGCAACTTCGAGTTCAAGGAGGGCGAGAGCGCATTCCTCGCGATCGTGGGCGGCACGGCCCTCGCCTTCTACGCCATGATCGGCTTCGAGGACTCCGTGAACGTCGCGGAGGAGACGAAGGCGCCGAGCCGCACCTTCCCGCGCGCGCTGTTCATCGGGATCGCGGTCGCCGGTATCCTCTATCTGCTCGTCACGCTGACCGCGTCCTATGTGGTGCCGACCGACCGGCTGAGCGGTTCGGACGCCCCGCTGCTGGAGGTGGTGGAGGTCGGCCCGCTCGGCATCTCCACCGAGCTCTTCTCGTTCATCGCCCTGATGGCGGTGTCCAACAGCGCGCTAATCAACATGATCATGGCCTCGCGGATCGTCTACGGGATGGCCGAGCAGGGGATCGTCACCGGCGTGTTCGGACGCGTGCTGCCCGGGCGCCGCACGCCGTTCGTGGCGATCGCGTTCACCACCGCGATCGCCGTGATCCTGGTCTCGACCGGCGACCTCGAGTCGCTGGCGAACACCACGGTCCTCCTGCTGCTGTTCGTGTTCACGATCGTGAACGCGTCGGTACTGGTGCTGCGCCGCGAGGAGGTCGAGCACGACCATTTCCACGCTCCGGCGATCTTCCCGGTGCTCGGCGCGATCGTGTCCGTGGCGCTGATCGTCGACACCGCGCTCGACGATCTCGCCACCTTCGGCCGCGCCGGGGCGCTGCTGGCCGTGGGCGCCGGGCTCTGGCTCGTGAACCGGATCGCGCGATAGGCTCGCGGGCCAGGGCGACCGCACGAGCCACACCCCAGGGACCTTCAGCTGGACCGACCTGTCGACGACCGACACGGACGCCGCCAAGCGCTTCTATACCGGACTGTTCGGCTGGGATCACGACGACCGGCCGATCCCCGAGGACGGCGTCTACACGATGCTGCTCCGGGACGGGAAGGAGGTCGCCGCGCTGTTCTCCGCCCAGCCCGGGATGCCGACCTCTTGGAACTCGTACGTGACGGTCGAGAGCGCCGACTCGACGGCCGCCACGGCCACGGACGTCGGGGGCAGCCTGATGGCGGAGCCTCCGATGGACGTGCCGGGCGGGCGCATCCTGGTCGTCCAGGATCCGCAGGGCGCGATCTTCGGCCTGTTCGCGGGCCGGTTCGACGACTGAGACGCAGCCTCAGCGCAGCCGCAGCCTCGTGACCACGCCGGCGTGGTCGGACGGCCACAGGCCGTTCGCCGCCCGGTCGTCCAACTCGTCGCCCACGACCTGCCCGCGGATCGCCCGCAGCTTCGGCTTCGCGAGGATGAGGTCGATGCGGTGGTCGAAGCCGTCGTCGTTCGGGTCCCGCGCGTCGGACTGGTTGAGGCAGCACGAGAACCCCGGGCCGAAGCGGGGCCGCGGCCAGGTGTCCACCAGCCCGAAGTCGTTCAGGATGTCGAAGGCGCCCGAGTCGGACTCCACGTCCTGCGGGTCGGAGTTGAAGTCGCCGACCACGATCAGCTGGCGCTTGCCGCGCAGCGGACCGCCGCGGGCGACCAGCTCGCGGGCCTGCGCCTCGCGGATGTCGTCGCCGGCCGCCTCGAGGTGGGTGTTGACGAAGCGGAAGCGCTTTCCCTTGAAGCGGACGTCGACCGCCGCGTAGCCGCGCGTGCTCGTCAACGTGCCGGCCGGGGTCGGAACGCCAATCGTCGTCTCGTAGTTCTCGCTCAGGCGGTCCGTGACGCGCAGGTCACGGCGCTTTTTCACCAGTACCACGTCGAACATCGTGAGGCGTACGTCGTAACCCGCGTCGATTGGCGCCTCGATGTTGGCCTCCTGCTGCGTGACGCCCACGGCGTAGCGCAGGCTCAGGCGCCTCAGCTGGCGCCGGAACGTCTTCAGGAAGTTGTAGACGACCTGGGTGGCGGGCGTGGCCGCGCCGTCCTTGACCCCGTCGGGCCCGCGCCGCCATAGCGCCACCTCCTGCAGGCCGATCAGGTCGGGCCTCGTGCGCTTCACCTCGCGCGCCAGCAACCGGGCGCGGGTGCCGACGAAGTCCGTGCCCTGGACCTCCGCCCACAGCTCACCCGCCTTGCGCTCGAACTCGGCCAGGTCCGCGGAGCCGATCGGATGGAAGATGTTGCCGCCCAGGTAGATGTTGCGCGTCATCACCGTCACGTCGACGGGCTTCTTGCGCTTGGCCGCCTCTGCGAGCGCGGCTGGGGCGAGGACGAGGATGAGCGTGAGCGCGCAGGCCAGCGCGCGGCGAGTCCACGAGGTCATGGCCCCACAACCTGGTCGCGAGTTGAAAGTTGCGCTAGCCGTCGTAGGGCGCGTCGCGCTCGCGGACGGCTTGCTTGAACCCGGCTTCGGCCGCACGGCGTGCGAACCCGTAGCCCTCCGGGGTGTGGCGCGCGACGCCGTCGAAGAAGACGCCGAGCGCCTGCGTGGCCTGGAGGCCCTGCGCGAACAGCGCCTGGTTCACCAGCAGCTTCATCATCACGAGCTGGTTCACGGGGGTGAGCGCGATTCGCTCGAGCAGCGCCTCGAAGCGCTCGTCGAGCTCGGCCGCGGGCGGCGCCTCCACGGCCAGGCCCCACTCGAGCGCCGTGGCGCCGTCGATCAGGTCGCCCGTGAACAGCAGCCGCTTGGCGCGCTGGTCGCCGACGCGGAAGGCCCACAGCGCCGAGGTCGGCACGCCCCAGACGCGGGCGGGCGGGTAGCCGATGCGGGCGTCGTCGGCGATCACGAGCAGGTCGGAGCACAGGGCCATGTCGGTCCCGCCCGCCACGCAGAAGCCGTGCACCTTGCAGACCACCGGCTTGTCCGAGTGGAACAGGCTCATGAATCCGCGCAGGTTGCGGCTCATCATCTGCCAGTCGACCACGGGGTCCCAGGGCTCGTTCGGGTCGTGGTTGGGGAGCACGCCGCGCTCGGCGTACTCCACCAGGTCGTAGCCGCCGCAGAAGCCCTTGCCGGCGCCGGCGAGCGCGATCGCGTGGACGGCCGGGTCGAGGTTCGCTTGCTCGACGCACTCGGCCAGCTCGCGCGGCATGGCGAGCGTGATCCCGTTGCCGCGCTCGGGCCGGTTCAGCGTGATGCGCGCGACGCGCCCGCCGACCTCGTAGGTCAGGGTCTCCATCCGGGTGCCTCCTTCGCAGGCGTGGCGTGCGGGCTCATCCCGCTATCGCCCGTGCCACGATCGCGCGGGCGTCCACGCCAGGCGGCAGCGTCCCGTAGGCGCGGCCACCCTCCCCGAGCCGCCCCGCGCAGAAGGCGTCGGCCACCGCCGGCGGCGCGTGGCGCACCAGCAGGCTCGCCTGCAGCGCCAGCGCCAGCTGCTCCACGAGGCGGCGCGCCTCGAACTGAGGCTCGGCCGGCGCGGCGGCCGAGCCCAGCCGATCGAGGTGGACGTCGAGCAGGCGGTTGCCGCCGCGCGCCAGCTCGCACTCGGCCATGAACGCCGGCAGCCCCTCCGGCTCCTTGATGGTGGTGCGCAGCACGTCGAGCGCCGCCACGTTGCCCGACCCCTCCCAGATCGAGTTGAGCGGGGAGTCGCGCAGCAGCCGCGGCATGCCCGACTCCTCCACGTAGCCGTTGCCGCCCAGGCACTCGAGCGCCTCCGCCGCGTGCGGCGTGGCGCGCTTGCAGACCCAGTACTTCATGACCGCCGTCGCGAAGCGCCGGAACGCGTCGTCGTCCTCGTCGTAGGCGCGGGCGATCCGCAGCGCCGCCGCGGTGGCGGCCTCGGATTCGATCGCCAGGTCGGCCAGCACGTTCTGCATCGCCGGCTGCTCGGCGAGCAGGTTCGCGAAGGCGCTGCGGTGCCGCGCATGGTGCACCGCCTGCGCGAGCCCCCAGCGCATCGAGGCGGCAGAGCCGAGCAGGCAGTCGAGCCGGGTGTGGTTGACCATGCGGATGATCGTGGCCACCCCGCGGCCCTCCTCGCCGACGGGCCGGGCGCGCACGCCGTGGAACTCCACCTCGCTCGAGGGCAGCGAGCGCGTGCCGAGCTTGTCCTTGAGGCGCTGGATGCGGAAGCCCGGGTCGCGGCCCTCGAACAGGAAGCACGAGAGGCCGCCGAGCGCCTGGGCCAGGGTCAGGAAGACGTCGCACGGCGGGTAGGAGCAGAACCACTTGTGGCCGGTGAGCTCGTACACGCCGTCGCCGACGGGCTGGGCCCGTGTCGTGTTCGCCCGCACGTCCGAGCCGCCCTGCTTCTCGGTCATCGCCATGCCGGCCAGCGCCCCGTCCGCGTAGCTCGGCCTGGTCAGGCGCGGCTCCCACTCGGCCGCCAGCTCGGGACTCTCACGCAGCGCCGGGATCGCCGCGTAGGTCATCGACACGGGGCACATCACCCCGGAGCCGACCTGGCTCCAGACGAGGAACAGCGCCGCGCGCACTACGTGGGCGCCCGGCTGGGGATCGCGCCAAGGCAGCGAGTGCATCTCGCGCTCGATCGCCTGGCGCAGGCACCAGTGCCACGACGGGTCGAGCTCGACCTCGTCGATCCGGTTGCCGTAGCGGTCGTGGGTGCGGAGCACCGGCTCGTTGCGCTCCGAGCGCTCGGAGTGCTCGAGCGCCTCGGCGCTGCCCGCCAGCTGACCGGCGTCGCGCAGCCGGTCGACGCCCCAGCCGCCGCCCTCGCGCTCGAGCGCCTCGCGC
>JBOGXT010000820.1:0-6306 GCA_050694635.1 Thermoleophilaceae bacterium | reverse complement strand
ACGCGGAGAAGGTCGCCCGGCTCGACCGGGCCGTGGCGCGCGCGGGCGTGCGCATGCGCTTTCGCGCCGGAGCGGAGCCGGCGCTCGAGCCCGAGTCGGCGGGCGTCGACGGGGCCCTCGGCAGGCTCATGGCGATCGTCTCCGGGGCAGTGGAACAGGGCGGCTGGGTGCGCCTCAAGGCCTGCCACCGCGACCCCTGCTTCTGGGCGTTCTACGACCGCTCGAAGAACCGCTCGGGGCGCTGGTGCAAGATGGAGGCCTGCGGCAACATCGAGAAGGCACGCGCGTTCCGCGCGCGCCAACGCCGGTAGGGCCGGACGGCGTCCGGGGGCTCACGCCCCCGGACCCCGGTGATTTCTGGCCGGTCGAGGTGCTACTCGACCGTGTGGACCTTGAACAGGTTCGTGCCGCCCGAACGTCCGGCCGGCAGCCCGGCCGTGATGCCGATCATGTCGCCCTGCTTCGCCATCCCGGCGCGGCAGGCCGCGTCGGCGCACGCCTCGATCAGGTCGAGCGTGTCGAGCGGCTCCTCGTTCAGCTGCGGGTGGACACCCCAGAACAGGCTGCAGCGGCGCACCACCTCGTGGCGCGGCGAGAGCGCCAGCACCGGCGCCCGCGGGCGGTAGGCCGAGATGAGCCGGGCCGTGGTCCCGGTGTTGGTCGGCGCGACGATGCACTTCAGGCCGAGCTGGTAGACGGCTCCCACGGCGCCGAAGGAGATGGCGTGGTACTGGTTGTTCGCCTGCGGCCCGCGCTCGGCCAGCCAGCGCCCGTAGGGCAGCTCGCGCTCGGCGGTCGTCGCGATCGAGGCCATCATCTCCACCGCAAGCGCAGGATGGCGGCCCACCGCGGTCTCCTGGGACAGCATGACCGCGTCGGTGCCGTCGAAGATCGCGTTGGCCACGTCGGCCACCTCGGCCCGCGTAGGGCGGGTCGAGTGCACCATGGACTCGAGCATCTGGGTCGCGGTGATCGTGGGCTTGGCGCGGCGCCCGGCCAGCGCCAGGAGCCGCTTCTGCACGAGCGGCACCTCCTCGATCGGCAGCTCGATGCCGAGGTCGCCGCGGGCGATCATGATGCCGTCCGCCGCGTCGATGATCTCCTCGCCGTTCGCGGCCGCCTGCGGCTTCTCGACCTTCGCGATCAGCGGCACCTCGGCGCCGCGCTCGCCCAGGTGCTCGCGCACCGGATCGAGGTCCTCGCGGCGCCGCACGAAGGAGAGCGCGAAGTAGTCGAGCCCCATCTCGAGCCCCGCGTCGATCAGCGCGATGTCCTCGGCGCTCACGGCCGGCAGCGAGACGGTGACGTTCGGCAGGTTGAGGCCCTGGCGCGAGGCGACGCTCCCGCCCACCTCGACCTTGGTCACGACCTCGCCGTCACCCACCTGGTCGACCCGCAGGCGGACGGCGCCGTCCGCCAGATAGCAGACGTCGCCGGCGTCGACCAGCTCCGAGAAGCCCGGCCAGGCCACGGGGAGCCGCTCGGCCGTGCCCTCTACGTCATCGGGCGTGAGCAGCACCTGCGAGCCGCGGGCCAGCTCCGCCACGCCGCCCGCCACCGGCCCGATGCGGAGCTTCGGGCCCGGGAGGTCCCCGAGGATGGCCACCTCGCGGTCGCTCCGCTCGGCGGCGGCGCGGATGGCGGCGGCCGTGGCGGCGTGCTGCTCGGACGTCCCGTGGGCGAAGTTGAGGCGAGCGACATCCATGCCGGCGGCGATCATGGCCTCCAGGACCTCGGGCTCCTGCGAGGCCGGTCCGATGGTGGCGACGATCTTCGTGGAGCGCATGGACGTCTGGAACATAGAGCAACGGGCGCGCACGAAAAGCCCGCTCTTAGCGACTGAGTGGCCCGGTGTCCGGTTGACGCTCGCGCGCCGGGCGGCTTTTATGGGCCGCGGCCTTAGACGGCAAGGACCGGTACGAGAGAGGACGGGCGCCGGCAGCGGGTCGGGTCCCCGAGGTCGGCACTGGCTCCGCTCGCAACCAGGTCCAGCCGTGTCCCGAGGCCGCCGGGGAACTGCACTCGCTGAAATCGCACGTAATGTGCGGGGAGGTCTGATGGGCAACTCTGCCACGGTCGGCGCTGGTCAAGAGCAGCACCTGAGGGCACTGGAGTACGCGAATCGCGTGCGCCTGGCCCGGGCTCGGATGAAGCGCAGGATCGGCGCCGGGGAGCTGTCTGCAGCGGAGGTCGTTCTGAGCTGTCCCTGGCAGGCTCACAGCATGTCGATCAGCGACCTGCTGATGAGTCAGAAGCGCTGGGGCCGGACCCGCTGTAGGCGGTTGCTCGTATCCCTGGGCGTTCCCGAGAACAAGCAGATCGGGACGCTCACGGAGCGCCAGCGCCTCGCGCTGGCGGCGGTGCTGACCGCCAAGAACGCCCCGGCAGGCATAGAGCCGACGTCGAGCGCGCACGCCGCAATCACGCGCGAGCACGCTCTCACGGCCGCCTGACGGGTAACGCCGCACCGCAAGCCAAGCTTGCGCTGCGGCAAACGGGCAGGGGGCGGCCGGGGAACGGTCCGGCCGCCTCCGCTCAGTTCAGCCGCCCACCGGCCTGCGGCCCAGCTCCTCCAGCGGCTCGTCCGCCGTCAGCCCCGGACCCGCCGTGGCCAGCTCGATGATGTGGCCGTCGGGGTCACGCAGGTAGAGCGACTTGAAGTACGTGCGGTCCATCACCTCGGTGCAGGGGATCCCGCGCGAGGTCAGGTAGGCGTGCCACCCCATCAGCTCCTCCTCGGACTCGACCGACAGGGCGAAGTGGTGGGTCGAGCCGCGCCCCACGCTGCCCTCGTCGAGCTCGGGGTACTCGAGGCAGGTGACGATCGTGCCCGGCTTTCCCTCCTCGTCGCCGAAGAACAGGTGCCGGGCGCCCTGGTCGTCCTCGTTGACCGTCTGCTTCACCAGCCGCATCCCGAGCAGGTTGCGGTAGAAGTCGACCGACCGCTCCACGTCGCGGCAGATGACGGTGACGTGATGGAGGCCCGCGATCCGCAGGCGGCGCTCGTTCACTGGTGGTTCCGTCCGAGAGTACGGTCGCGGCTCGGCGAGCGAGAACCGAGCGTGGCGGTGAACGCGGGCGCAGCCAATGCAGCGCATTGGCGAGCACCGCGGGTGCCGCCGGGCGAAGGTTCGCAGCCGCCGAACGCGATCGTAATCGAGGACGGGACCACTTAGCGCGGCGCCAGCGACGGTCCGGGTCCCACGATCACGAAGAACCACACGAGGCCGCGCCCCGCGCGTAGCTCGCGGTGCTTGCGGTTGAGCCAGCCCAGGATCGGCACGACCGCCACGATACTCACCACCACCCCCACGAGCGCCGAGCATCATCAGCACGACGAGCAGGCCGCTTGCCCCTGGACGCGTTGACCTCAGATGTCGATGGGCGAGCCTGGGCCGAGCGGGATGCCGAGCAGGTACCAGGCGACGAAGAACAGCGTCCAGGCGATTGACAGGACGATCACGTAGGGCAGCATCAGCGAGATCAGGGTGCCGATGCCACATCGCATAGCGCAAGCCCCGAGCCTCGTCCTCGGGCGACACCTCCGGGGCATCCTCGACGGGATCGTCCGGCCCCTCCCCGGCGTCCGCGGGGTCGTAGCGGCCGAGCCGGCCCTCGACCAGCTTCGTCGTGACCAGCGTCGACACGATCACGATGAAGATCGTCGAGCCGATGCCGAAGAACAGGTTGGACGCGACGTCGATCGTCGTGTCCGGCTCGGCCAGCGCGATCGCCTCGTTGGTGATCTCGACGAGGATCCCGTCGAGCGGCGTGATCAGGAAGTTGACGCCAAAGCCGGCCGCGACGCCCGCGAACGCGGCCGCGATGCCGGCGAGTGGGTGGCGGCCGACGCTGATGAACGCCGCGGCCCCGAGCGGGATCAGCACCAGGTAGCCGGCGTCGGAGGCGACGCTCGAGATCATCCCGAGCAGCACGATGATCAGCGTCAGCGTGGCACTCGAGGAGACGGCGACGAGCTTGCGGATCAGCGCCCCGATCAGCCCCGCCGTCTCGGCGAGCCCGACGCCGATCATCACGACGAGGATGATCGCGACGGCCGGCGGGGTGACCGTCTCGTAGGTCGCGTCGACGCCCGCCCAGTCGAGGACCTGGGAGAGCAGGATCACGCCGATGCAGAGAGGAACAGGATCGCCGGGTGGGGCATCTTGTTCCCCACCCGCTCGACGCCGTCGAGCAGGCGCTGCATGAACGTGCGGTCGGGCGTGGCGGCGCCCGGCTCCTGGGCGATCGAGCCGTCCACGGTCGTCAGGTCGCGCGCACCGCGAACTGGCCGAAGAACTGGGCTTCGGCGAGGATCGATTTGGCGAGCTCGTCGAGCAGCACGCGCTCGTCGGGGGCGTGGATGTTGGCGTAGCCGTCGGTGGCGCCCACGAGCAGGATCTCCGCCTTAGGCACCGCCGTCTGGAGCGCGTTGACGAGTGGGATCGAGCCGCCGCCCGCGGCGCTGACCGGCGCGCTGCCCCAGGCGGCCGCCATCGCCGCGCGGGCGGCCTCGTAGGCCGGTCCGGTCGTGTCGGCCGCGAAGCCGTTGCCTGTCACGCCGGCCTTGACCTCCAGCTCGAGCCCGAACGGGCGCGCCTGCTCGAGGTGGCGCACGAGCGCGGCCTGCGCTTCGGCGGCGTCCTGCTCGGGATGGACGCGCAAGCTGATCCTCGCGCGCGCGTATGGGGAGACCGCGTTGAGCGCGCCGTCGACCGTCGGCACCGTCGATGCCTGTCACGGTGATCGCCGGTCCCGACCAGATCCTCGACCCGAGGCCGCCCGACCCGACCAGCGGACGGCCGGGCAGCACCTCGGCCAGCTCGCGGAACTCGTCGTCCCCATAGGACTCGCCGGTCCATTCCTCGCGGCGCAGCCCCTCGACCGCGACGTCGCCGTGCTCGTCGTGCAGCGAGGCGAGCGCGCGCAGCAGCGCCAGCAGCGCGTCCGGCGCGGCGCCGCCGAACTGGCCGCTGTGCTTGGCGCCGGCAAGCGTGCGCAGCTCGACGTCGACGACGGCCATGCCGCGCAGCGCGACCGTCAGCGTCGGCACGCCCGGGCGCACGCTGCCCATGTCGGCGATCAGCATCGCGTCGGCGCGGAAGCGCTCGGGGTCGGTCGGCGGGTAGACGTTGAAGGCGCTGCCGACCTCCTCCTGTCCCTCGATCACGACTTTGATCCCGACCGGTGGCTGGCCCTCCCAGGCGCGCAGCGCGCCGACGTGGGTGATCACGTTCGCCTTCGAGTCGGCGGTCCCGCGCCCGAACATCGCTCCGTCGCGCTCGACCGGCTCGAACGGCGGCGAGCTCCAGAGCGCCTCGTCGCCCGCGCCCACGACGTCGTAGTGCGAGTAGAGCAGCACGGTCGACGCCCCATCCGGGGCCGGCAGCTCCCCGACCCCGATCGGATTCGTGTCCGGCAGGTCTAGCGTCTCCACCTGCCCGAGACCGGCGTCGCGCAGCAGGTCGGCGACGAGGTCGTGGGCCGCCTGGATCGGACCGGCGGGCGCGTCGTCGCCGGAGATCGACGGAATCCGAACGAGGTCCCCGAGCTCACGGCACAACAGCGGCAGCAGTCCCTCCACGGCGCCGCCAACCGCCAGGTCCCCCGATCGAGACATGCAAGTCCTTTCCTTGACTGGCGGCGGGAAGACTTCCACCCCGCCTCGTGAAGGTCACATGACGGCCCGGTAGTAGGGTGCCGCCGTGTCGGGTTCGCCCCTTCGGCGACGGCTGAGCGTCGCTCTCGTCGTCGTGACCGCGTTGCTGGCGGCGGCGACCGCAATCAGCGGTTAAGCGCGCGCGGAGATCGTGGACGCCGGCTCGTTCAGCGTCCGCGTCGAGTCGGCGCTGGACGATCGGGCCGTGCGCGAGGCGATCGCAGACCGTGTCGTCGACCGGCTCGCGCAGAGCGTCGTGCCCGACGCGCTGGTGGTGCGGCCGCTGGTGGTCAGCGCGCTGGCGGCGGTGGCGGACTCGTCGCGGTTCCGTCGCTTCTTCGAGCACACTGTTCGCAGCCGGCACGACGCGCTGTTCGACGGACGCGGGAGCTTCACGCTGCGGCTGCTCGCCGGCAAAGGGGCGGTGGTGGAGGCGCTGCGAAGCCTGTCGCCGCGCCTGGCGGCCGCGATCCCGGCGGGTCTGACTGCGCCGGTGATCGCGCTGCACCCGCGCGACTTCGAGCTGCGCGCCGCGGGCTGGCTGGCGACGCTCGCCGACTGGTGGTGGCCCCTGCTCGCGTTGACGTTGCTGGCCATCGCGGCGACCGCGTGGCTGGCCGGCTCGCCGCGCGCGGCGCTCGTGCAGT
>JBOGXT010000819.1:0-2333 GCA_050694635.1 Thermoleophilaceae bacterium | reverse complement strand
GAGCGCGGGAGCCCCGCGCGCTGAGCCCCGATTCCGCGGCCGCCACTCGACGCCGGCGCCTGATCCCCGCCGCCGGGGTGGGCCTCCTGATCCTGGTGGCGCTGCTGCTCTGGCCGATCGGCCTCCTCACGGGCGGCGACGACGACGAGCCGAGCCGGGCGAGCTCGGGCACCGAGCAGACGGGCGGCGGCGACGGTGGCCCGATCTCGACCCGCACCCAGGGCCAGGCGATCATCGCCCGCCAGCAGGGCGCGACCCAGATCCTCGTCACCGCCACCGGCCTCGAGCCCAGCACCCAGAACACCGCCTACCAGGTCTATCTCGCCAACTCGGAGAAGGACCGCCGGTCGCTGGGCGCGACCGTGACCGACCAGCAGGGCAACCTCCAGGCCGGCGCCGAGCTGCCGGCCAACTTCGAGGACTACGAGTTCATCGACCTCGCGGCCGTGACGGTCCGCGGCGAGGGCCAGAACCAGCGCTTCGAGGACGGCCCCACGGTCCTGCGGGGGATCGTGGAGCTGCGCGACAAGCCGGTTACGCGCGGCAGCGGCAACCGACGCGTCACGCTGCTCGGCGAGATCCGCATGCTGCCGCTCCCCGACTAGGCCGCTCGCGGCTACGCGCCGCGCGGCGTGAACGTGCAGTCCATCCGCTTGACGCCGCGGATGAACGCGCTCGCGAGCGGATCGGGCTCGTCCACCTCGATGTCCGGCAGCTGGGTGAGGAGCTCGCCGAAGATCGCCCGCAGTTGCGTGCGTGCCAGCGAGGCGCCGAGGCAGTAGTGCGGCCCGCCGCCGCCGAAGCCGACGTGGTAGTTCGGATCGCGGGTCACGTCGAACCGGCGCGGCTCGTCGAAGCCGTCCTCGTCGCGGTTGCCTGACAGGTACCAGAGCACCACCTTGTCGCCCCGCTCGAGGCGCTCGCCGTACAGCTCCACCTGGCGGGTCACCGTGCGGCGGAAGTGGAGCACGGGCGTGGCCCAGCGCACGAACTCCTCGATCGCCTGCGGCAGGCGGCCGGCGAGGTCCTCCTGAAGCAGCGCCCGCTGGTCTGGGTGGAGCGTGAGCGCGCGCATGGCGTGCGACGTGGTGTGGCGGGTCGTGTCGTTGCCGGCCACGGACAGCAGCACGAACCACGCCGAGATCTCCGCGTGGGTCAGCCGCTCGCCGCCAAGCTCGGCCTGCACGAGCGCGGTCATGAGGTCGTCCGCGGGATGGCGCTCGCGGTGGGCCGCCAGCTCGCTCGCGAACTGGGACAGGGTCCAGATCGCCTCCCCCATCACCGCCATCGGCTCGCGGCCGGCAAGGAAGCGCTCGTCGCCGGTGGAGACCAGCGCGTCGGCCGCGGACACGACGCGCTCGCGGTCCGCGTCCGGCACGCCGATCATGTCCGAGATCGTCTGGAGCGGCAGCCGCTTGGCGATCAGCGACACGAAGTCCCCGCCCCCGGTCGGCGCTGCCTCGCTCACGATGCGCGCGGCGGCCTGCCGGATGCCCTCCTCGATGCGCGCGACCTGCCGCGGGGTGAACGCGGCCGACACCAGCCCGCGCAGCTTGGTGTGGCGCGGCGCGTCCATGCCGATGAACGAGAGCGTGGCCTCGCGGATCTCGAGCGGCGCGTCCCCCGCCAGGACGCCCTGGCCGGAGCAGAAGGTCTGGGGGTCACGGGAGATGCTCCGGATGTCCTCGTACCGGACGATCGAGCGGTACCCGGTGGGGTTCTCCTGGAGCACGCCGACGAGGTCGTCCTCCACCGGCGGCATCCGCGCCATCGGCGCCTCACGCCGCAGCAGCGCGAAGGCGTCGTCGCGCTCCTCGTCCGACAGGCGCCAGAAGGCGGTGCTGCCGGTGTCGATGCTGGCGGGGTCGCTGAGATCGACGGCGATGGGCGGACTCTACCCCGCCTCCACCGTCCGGACGAAGCGGCGCACCTCCCGAGAGGATGCCGTGCAGCAGCACGTGCGGCGGGCCATGCCCGGCGCGCCGGTAGGCGACCTCGATTCCGGACAGCTCGACGCGGTCCACGGGCCACCAATCATGACGGTGGCTATCGTCACCGGCATGTGTCGCAACATCCGCACGCTCCACAACTTCGAGCCGCCCGCCACCGATGACGAGGTTCGCGGCGCGGCGCTCCAGTTTGTCCGCAAGATCAGCGGCTTCACGAAGCCCTCGCAGGCCAACGCCGAGGCGTTCGAGCGCGCCGTCGACGAGGTGGCCCGCACGACCGCCAAGCTGCTCGACGAGCTCGTCACCTCGGCGGCGCCGAAGGATCGCGAGGTCGAGGCGGCGAAGCGGCGAGCCCGAGCGGTCGAGCGCTTCGCGGCCTGAGGG
>JBOGXT010000818.1:0-1809 GCA_050694635.1 Thermoleophilaceae bacterium | reverse complement strand
GGCGGAGCCGGTCCGCGACGCCCTGCCGGTCAACATGACCCTCCCCGCGGGCCCGCCCGACGAGGTGGCGGCGCGGGCGCGCGAGGGTCTGCGCGCCGGCTACGCCTGCTTCAAGGTGAAGGTCGGGCTGCCGGAGGACGCCGAGCGGGTCGCGGCCGTACGCGAGGCCGTCGGGCCCTGGCCGGCGCTGCGGGTGGACGCCAACCGCGCCTGGTCGGTCGAGCAGGCCGTGGCCTGCATCCGAGCGATCGAGGAGCACGACCTCGAGTTCGTCGAGCAGCCCTGCCGTTCGCTCGACGAGCTGCGCGAGGTGCGCGGTCGGGTGTCTACGCCGATCGCGGCGGACGAGTCGGTCCGCTCGACGCGAGCCCTGCGGCGCGCGATCGAGCTCGAGGCGTGCGACGTCGTGAACGTGAAGGTGGCGGGCGCCGGCGGCTTCAAGGCGGCCCGCGAGGCGCTCCGGCTGGCGCGGGCCAACCGGCTCGGCGCGTTCCTGTCGAGCACGCTCGACGGCCCCTGGGGCATCGCCGCCGCCCTCCAGCTCGCGGCGTCCGAGGACGTCAAGCTGGCCTGCGGCCTGGCCACGCTCGAGCTGTTCGACGCCCCGATCGCCCGTGCGCTGCCCGCGCCGCGCAACGGGACGCTCAAGGTGCCCGCGGGCCCCGGGCTCGGCGTCCGACCGGAGCCCGGGGCGCTTGCGGACGTGCTGGTCGAGGAACGCGTCCTCTAGTCGTCGTTCTTGCCGCCGTTGATCTGGCCGCGGATCTCGCCGTTGCCGAAGGTCGCGGTGTGGACGTTGGCGTACGTCGCGCCGGCACGGATCGCGCGCACCAGCTCGTCGAACTCACCGGCGGCGAAGCCTTGCGCGGGCACGGCGAGCACGTCCGTCGGCACGATCGTGCCGGTGACCGTGGCGGGCGCCGGCGGGCAGGCGGGCTTGCCGCCGCCGCCGCACAGGAACGCCACGATGCCGCCGTTCACGTGGCGCTCAGCGAAGTGGATGTGCGCCGCCGCGACGGCGCCCCCCTCGAGGTCCCTGTACTTGAGCCTGTACTGGATCTCGTTCGACAGGATCTTCGCCTTGAACTTCCCGTTCCCGTCGGTCGAGATGGACGGGACCTCCTGGAAGCCGTCGAGCTTGGCCTTGACGTCCTGCCCGTTGCCGGCCACGGCCGCCGTCGCCACCACACTCACGATCGAGACGATCGCGACCACCGCTGCCAGCTGGACGCGGCGCTGTCTCATGCTCCAACCTCCCTCGGACGGGTGAGATACGGGTAATACGCAGCCTGACCCTAAACGGTTCGGCGCCCCTCAGTAAAGGTCATCGAGGAACGCCGCAATCAGCCCGGCGACCCCGTCCGGACGCTGCAGCTGCGCCGCGTGGCCGGCCTCCTCGACGATGGCGGCTCTGCCGTGCGGGGCCACGTCGGCGATCCGCTGCGCCGCCGCCAGGTAGCCCTCGTCGCGGGCGCCGGCGATCGCCAGCACCGGCAGGTCGAGCGTGAGCAGCTCGTGCCAGACCGGCTCCAGCACGCCCTGGCCGGCGGTGCGCAGCAGCATCGCGAGCCCGGCCGGGTCGTGGCTCAGGCGGCCGGGGCGCTGGGCCTCGATCAGCGCGTCGGACTGGTCGGCGAACAGCGGCTGGCGCTCCCAGATCCCGACGATGTCCTCGATCTGCGCCGCCTCCATCCAGGCGGCGAGTCGCTCGTCGGCCTCGGCGCGGGCGCTGCGCACGGCGGGCTCGTCGATGCCGGCGGTGGCGCCCACCGTGACCAGGCCGGCGTAGCGGCCCGGATCGCGCAGCAC
>JBOGXT010000817.1:0-5758 GCA_050694635.1 Thermoleophilaceae bacterium | reverse complement strand
AAGTCGTCTGCAACGTGGGGTCAGGGGGTTTCGAGACCGGCCAGCCGGAGGGATTCACGCTCACCATGCCCGGCGCTCCCTTCGGCGCGTTCGTGCCCTTCGGGGCCGGGATCACGGTCTTCACGACCATTCCGGCGGACGACTGACTGGACGCGACCCTGAAGCGAAACGAGGAAGTGGTCCGGGCTCAGGCGCACGTGCCTCCCGCGTGCGGGGTCGACCCTGCGCCAGGCTTAGCGTGACTTTTCGTTCCGATGTTCCCCACGGGCCATCTCGGTCGGCGAGCTCATCGACCAGGGGCTGGTCGAGCTGCGCCAGGGCAAGTACATCGGCAAGCTGAACTACGGCAGCGGGCGCATCCCGTATGTGCGCACCTCCGACATCGCCAACTGGGAGCTGCGCGCCTCGCCCAAGCACGGCGTCTCCGAGGCGGTGTGGGCCAAGTACCAGACCCAGCAGGACGTCCGCCCCGGCGACGTCCTGCTGGTGCACGAGGGCACCTACCTGATTGGGACCTCTGCACCGGTCACGCGCTATGACCTGCCGCTCCTCTTCCAACACCACCTGGCCAAGCTGCGACCCGCGCCCGACGCGCCGCTCACCGGCCCGCTGCTCGCCGCGTTGCTCTCGGCGCCGATCGTCCAGCGCCAGATCCGCTCCAAGCAGTTCACCGCCGACATCATCGACTCGATCGTCGGGCGCCTCCAGGAGGTGGTGCTGCCGATTCCGCGCGACGAGCAGGCCCGTGCCGCGCTCGCGAAGCGTTGCGCAGACGTTTACGAGGAGCGCGCCGAGATCCGGTCCAGGCTGTCGCTGCTCGTGCACCGACTCGACGACAGTCTCCGCTCCGCCGACCCCACGCCCGTCCGCAGGGTTCTCACCGACGAGCTCGGGGAGGGATCGCCGATGGCGCTGCTCGGCGAGCGCATTGGCTTCCGGGCCTTCCAGCACGGTCACGACGCCGTGCTCGGCGACGTGCTCATCCCCGCCTACTACGACCCGACCATCCGCCAGGCGCTCGACGACCTCGCTGCAGGCGGCTGTGAGCTGGTCAGCGTGCGGGAGCTCGCGCACGCCGGCGTCATCTCGTTGGAGACCGGCGACGAGGTTGGCAAGCTCGCGTACGGCTCCGGCGATGTGCCGTTCGTGCGCACGTCTGACCTCGGCACCTGGGAGCTCAAGCTAGACCCCAAGCAGCGCGTCTCCGGGTCTGCTTAGCATCGGTGCGGAAGTGCGGCGGTTCGGTTAGTGGAAGCTGGGCCGCTGATTCGGCGTCCAATGCACAGGGAGGTGCAGCTTGCAGTTCTTGGTCCGCGCGATGGATGGCACCGACGATCGGGCTCTGGACCGCCGCTTGGCTGCGCGCGGGGCGTATGTCGCGCGCAGCGACGAGCTCATTGAGGCCGGGAACGTGCTCTACGGTGTCGCGTTGCTCGACGAGTGCGATCGCATGAGCGGCTCGGTGATGATCGTCGACTTCCCCGACCGCGACGCCGTCGATGCGTGGTTGCAGACCGAGCCCTACGTCACCGGCGGCGTCTGGCAGAAGATCGACGTCGAGCACTGCCGGGTCGGGCCCTCGTTTGTCGGCTTGCACGAGAAGCCTGCGCGCGCCTGACATCTAGGCGCGTCGTTGCGCGGCGCGGCGTCGTTTAGCGTCGTCGGTTGTGTTTGCGCGCGGCGCGTTGCGCCTTACGTTGCTGGGCGCGCTGCTGCTTGGGCGCGCGCGGCGCGGCGGCGGAACGCAGTCCCGCCGCGTGGGCCATGCGATCGGCGGCTGGGCCGATGATCTGGTCACGCTGCCCGAGCGGGCGCGTGTTGAAGTCGGTGATCCAGGTGTCGAGCGCGCCGGGCGCGCTGGGGTCGAGGCCTTCGGCGTGCATCTGCATGACCATCGATTTCGCCAGGCCCCAGTGCGTGCGGTCGCGGGCGCGCTGGCAGAACTCGTCGCGCAGCTCGTCGAGGGCGTGTTCGAGTTGCTCGAGCGGTTCGCCGGTGAGGCTGCCGCGCTCCTCCAGGAAGCCGAGGAACGCGCGTGCGCAGTCGGGGACCGCGGCGAGCGTCTCGTCGTCGACGGAGACCTTGCGCGGGAAGTAGTCGAGCAGGTACTCGGCCAGATCCGCCTGGGTCCAACGCCCGAGCCGGCCGTCGTGGTAGCCGCCCTTCCATTGCAGCATCGTCGAGGCGACGAAGTCGCCGTGCTCCCACACCACGCTGTCGGGCGGGTAGGTCGCTTTGGCGTGCTGTTCGAGCTCTGAGAGCAGCAGCTCCATCACGCGCTGAAAGCCGTCCTCGTCCTCGGCCGGGTCGACGATCAGCTCGGGGTCGTCGTCCTCCCATGGGGCCAGCACCACGGGGCGCGGCAGGCCCGCGGGGTCGCCGGTGAGCGCGCGCGAGACGATCGGCAGCGCCGGTCCGGCCTGGTGATCGAGCGCTACCTCGCGCTGGACCGCGCGCCTTGCTGCGGCGACGGCGCGTGCGGCCAGCTCGCCGGGGGCGACGGGTTCTGGTGCGCTGGCGCCGTCGATGCCGTCCAGCAGCTCGCGCGCGTCATGGAATCGGGCCGGTGGGGCGAGCGCGCACTGCACGAGCGCGCCGTCGGTGTGCTCGTGCTCGATCGCCAGCATCGCCGCCTGCACTTCCGAGCTGTCGGGCCGGCGCAGCAGCGCGACCAGCAGCTCGACGCCCGCGCCTTCGATCCGTACCGCCTCTTGGACGGCGAGCATCCCGAGCCCGGCCGCCGCCCGGGACACGATGCCCTCACTGGCGAGGCGCTGCGTGCTTGCTGCTGCGTGCGTGGCGAGCGGCTCGGTGGCCAGGACGGCGATTGCGGCGAGCACCCCGGCCGCGTCCGGGTCGCGGCGCGCCTCGATCGCCGCGAGCACTGCGGACACCGCGTCGGCCGGTATGTCGGGCTGCTCGAGCGCGACCAGCACGGTCGCGGCGAGCTGTTCCAGCTCGGCGGGGTCGTCGAGCGCCGGCGCGCTGTCGAGCATCTGTAGGAACGCCGGGACGATCTGCTCGTGCAGGATCTCTGACTGGACTTCGCTGACCTGGGGCGGCATCCCGGCAGCGTACGCGCGCCCCCGGCCGGACCGCCCGCCACTCCGGACCGCCTGGTCGCGGGGCGCGCCCTCGGGGCGCGCGAGCGCGCGGGACTGTCAGACTGCGCGCGCGTGGCGCGCAGCTGGCTGTCGATCCGTGTTGAGCTCATCGAGGGCGGCGGCCGGACGCTGTGGCCGCGCCCGGGCCGCGTGTTCGCGGCCGCGCGGTCGCACACGTTCGCCGCGCTGGCGGACGCGATCGACACCGCGTTCGCGCGCTGGGACCGCGCGCACCTGCACCTGTTCGAGCTCGCCGACACCACCAATATCTGCGGCCCGATCCGCTGGGACGACCCCCCGGACGGCTCGGTGTTCGCCGGTGACGCGCGCCTGAGCCGCCTGACGGCGGGCGAGCAGCTGCTCTACACGTTTGACATGGGCGACGACTGGACGCACCTGTGCACGGTCGGCGAGCAGCGGATCGACCCGCTCGAGACGCTCGGGATTATCCCCGCCGGCCCGCTGCCCTACTGGGGCTGGGGCGAGATCCCCGACCAGTACGGCCGCCGCACCCAGGACGACGACGGCGAAACCCCGCTCGCGCCCGACCCGCAGCTGAGCGACCTGCCGCCGCTGCGCGCGTTCTGGGGCCCGCGGTCGCGGTGACCCACCCTGTGAAGTTCAGGGCTTTCTGGCGGTGTTCTGGCAGCGCTATATGGCGGGCCAGTCAGGGTTGGCCGATGACGAGGCCTTCGCGCGCGGTTTCGATGACCTCGCGCGTGATCGTGGTGAGGTTGTTGATCTCAAGGACGCGCTTGATCTGGGCGAAGAGGCGGTTGACGAGCCGGAAGTTGCCGTTGGTGATCCGGGCGACGGTGGCGATCGCTTCGGTGTCGGTGAAGTCCTTGTCGGCGAGCTCGAGCCCGAGCGTGCGCCAGTGGTGCACAAGGACGAAGCGCAGCTCGTCGGCGCTCAGCGGCCGGTACTGGTGGGCGAAGCCGATGCGGCTGTAGAGCTGTGGGTAGCGTGCCAGGCGCTTTTCGAGCCCGGGCATGCCGATCAGGATGAGGCCGATCCGGCGACGGTCGAAGAAGTCGCGCAGCGCTTCCAGCGCGGTGGTCTTGATGCGGTCGGCTTCATCGATGATGAGCAGCTCTACGCGGGAGTGCTCGGGCGGGTCGCGGAACACCTCGCGCGTTGGATGCAGGCACTCGTCAATGGCAATGTCGAACCGGCGACCGAGCTGTTGGACCTCGTGGTAGATCCGGCTTGGCGTGATCCCGACGGCGGGCGTGTAGAGCACGGTGCGGGCGTGCTCGAGGACGTCCGGCGCGAGGGCCTCGTCATCGGTGAGGAGCCGGCGGTCCAGCCAGGACTCGAGTTGGTCCCAGGCGGCGTAGTGGCGGGCGGAGAGTGTCTTGCCGACGCCAGGCGGGCCGTAGCAGATCCCGATGTAGCGCTCGCGCCGGCAGGCGTCGGCGAGCTCGGCGAAGCGGCGGTGCTCCTTGGTGATCAGGAACGTCGCCGCCGAGGCGGCGGGCTCGCGCGCCGGCGTTCTTCGTGACGACGCCGCGGTCCACGTGGTGGTGATGGTGCCGCTACTCGTTGCGGTAACGCTTGAGCCGTGGGCCACGACGGGGCTTCTCCGATCGCTCGTCTGCTGGGCTGCATGCTGGTGCCGGGTTGCGGGGCAGGATCTGCTCGGCCAGCGCCAGGCGGCCGTCGAGCTCGGCGCGCAGTCCCTGCCGGCGCGCGTTGCGGGCCGCCTGTAGGTCGCGCAGGCTGATCGTCTGATCAGCGAACTCGGGCGCGATCGCTCGGCACAGGAACCGGCCCTGGTGGTAGATGCGGATCTCGGCGAGGTCGCGGGGGTCGTATCGGATCGTGACCGGCTCGCCGACGTAGGCCGCGAGTGTGAGATCGAGATAGCGGACTCCTTGGAAACGGATCCCGTCGCGATGCACGACCCGTGACTTGGCGACGGTGAGCAGCAGGTCGAGTTGCTCGAGCGACTCGGGCATCCGCGGCAGCCATCCATCGGCCAGCCAGCGCTCGCACGGCGCTTCGCCGGTCTCGGTGTGGCCACGGGCGTGGTAGTCGGAGATGACGAAGCGGCCGATCGTGTCATCGAGCTCGGCCAGCGACAGCCGCGGCGCGGTGGCCGGCGTGGCATTCTCCGGCGAGAGGTAGCCCGGCAGTCGCGGCAGCAGCTCGGTCGTGATCGTGCCGAAGAAGCGCTCGATCTTCCCCCGGCCCTGCGGCACGCCGGCGGTCGAGTGGATTAGCTCGATGCGCAGGTCGAGGCAGACTTGCTCGAGGTGGCGGCTGGTGAAGTCCGAGCCGTGGTCGCTGTAGAGCACGTCGGGGATGCCGCATACCGGCCACGCGGGATCGGTCTTGCGCCAGATCGCCTGTCTGAGCGCGAGCGCGGTTTGCAGCGCCGACGGCGCGTCGAGGCTGACCGAGTAGCCGGCCAGCGCGCGGCTGTGATCATCGAGGATCACCGTCAGCCACGGCCGCGCGGGGCGTCCGGCGACATCGAGGATCAGCAGGTCGAGCTGGGTGTGATCGGCCTGCCAGGTGTGATTGGGGCGTTCGGCCTCGCGCCGGTAGACCAGCTCGAAGCGCTCGCGGTAGCGCGCCGGGCCCTCGTGAGCGAGCGTGACCATGCCGCGGTCGATCGCGGCCACGATCGCGCGCACCGTGCTGTAGCT
>JBOGXT010000816.1:0-7719 GCA_050694635.1 Thermoleophilaceae bacterium | reverse complement strand
CCGCTGGTGGCGTTCAACGTCGACCTCGCGACCGACGACGTGGACCTGGCGCGGGCGATCGCCGCGGAGCTGCGGGAGTCGGGCGGCGGACTTCCCGGCGTGCGCGCGCTCGGTCTCTACCTGGCCGAGCGTGCGTGCGCGCAGGTCTCGACCAACGTCCACGACCACCGCGCCGTGCCGCTCGCGCAGATCGTCGAGCGCGTCCAGGCACGGGCGCCCGTGGCGGAAGGTGAGCTGATCGGGCTCGCCCCGCGGGCGGCGTTCGAGGGCTTCCCGGACGACGTGCCGCTGCGCGGGTTCTCGCCCGAGCGGCACATCCTGGAGGAAGCTCTGGCTGCGCTTGAGTAGGGTGCGTATGGGAATGGCGCAGACCAGGCGCAAGCGCACCCGCAAGCACCGCGGCACACCGGCCGGGACGATCGAGCGAGCCGGGCGGACGGGCCGCCCGCGGACCACGGAGGAGGCCAAGCAGATCGCCGCCAAGCGGCGGGAGGAGCGGCTGAACAGGCCACCCACCTGGCGGAGCGCGGTGAACCGCGCGGCGATCGCGGCGGCCGTCTTCGGGGTGCTCGTGGTGCTGCTGTTCGACCAGGAGATCGCGCAGGGAGTCGTGCTCGCCGCCCTGATGTTCCTGCTCTACATACCGCTCGGCTACTTCACCGACGCGACGATCTACCGCTTCCGGCGGCGGCGACGCCAGGGGCGCTGACCATGGACGTCAGGATGTTCACGGTCGGCCCGGTGGCCGAGAACACGTACATCTTCCGCCGCGACGGGTCGGACCGGGCACTGATCGTCGATCCCGGAGACGAGGCCGACAAGCTGCTCGCGGCGATCGACGAGCTCGGCGTCACGCTCGACGGCATCCTGCTCACGCACACGCATTTCGACCACGTCGGCGCGGTGGCCCCGGTGGCGCGGGCCATGGGGGCCGAGGTCTGGGTGCCGGAGATCGAGAAGTTCGTCCTCGAGGACATCAACGCCTTCGTGCCGTGGCCGGGCTTCGGGCCGTTCGAGTCCTACGACGCCGAGCACACGCTGAAGGGGGGCGAGAAGCTCTCGCTGGCGGATTGCGAGATCGATGTCCTCTTCACGCCCGGCCACAGCCCCGGCCATGTCACGTTCTCGATCCCCGACGAGCGGGCGATCTTCTCCGGCGACGTCCTCTTCCAGGGCTCGGTCGGACGCACCGACCTCCCCGGGGGCGACTGGGGCACCCTGCTCGAGTCGATCCGCACGCTCGTGGACACACTCCCGCCCGAGACCGCCGTCTACCCCGGTCACATGGGCCTCACGAGCCTGGGCGCGGAGCGTTCGGGCAATCCGTTCCTGGCCGAGCTGGCCCGCTAGCAATGGCGAAGCTGCAGGCCCCGCGAGGGACCTTCGACGTGCTGCCCGGCGACGCGCGGCGCCGCCTCGGCCTCTTGCGCGGCGCCGCCGAGGTGCTCGGGCGGGCCGGCTACGAGCCCTTCGAGACACCGATCTTCGAGGACACCGAGCTGTTCGCCCGCGGGGTGGGGGAGGCCACCGACATCGTCCAGAAGGAGATGTTCACCTTCGAGGACAAGGCGGGCCGCTCCCTCACGCTGCGCCCGGAGGCCACCGCGGCGATCTGCCGCTCCTACGTCGAGCACGGCATGCACAAGCTCGCCCAGCCGGTCAAGCTCTGGACCTGGGGGCCGTTCTTTCGCCACGAGGCCCCGCAGGCCGGCCGCTTCCGCCAGTTCACCCAGCTGGACGTCGAGGCGCTCGGCTCCGACGACCCCAGCCTCGACGCCGAGCTGATCCTGCTGCTCGGCGAGCTGATCGAGGGCGCCGGCGCGGGGCCCGCCCGCCTGCGCTTGTCGAGCCTCGGCACGCCGGAGACTCGCGCCGCGTATCTGGAGGAGCTGACCGCCTACCTGCGCGCGCGCGAGGGCGAGCTGTCCGGGGAGGTGCGCGAGCGGCTCGAGCAGAACCCGCTGCGCGCCTTCGATGCCGACCACCCCGGCACGCGCGCCGCGATGGCGGAGGCGCCGCGGCTGCTCGACCGGCTCGACCCTGCCGACGCCGAGCACTTCGCCGAGGTTCGCGCTGGGCTCGACGCCGCCGGCATGACGTACGAGGGCGACTCGACCCTCGTACGCGGACTCGACTACTACACGCGTACCGTGTTCGAGTTCGAGTCGGAGCGGCTCGGGGCACAGGCAGCGCTCGGCGGTGGCGGCCGCTACGACCGCCTCGTGGAGGAGCTCGGCGGCCCGGCGACACCGGGGGTCGGCTGGGCGGCGGGGATCGAGCGGATCATGCTGGCCGCGCCCACGGAAGAGGAGCGAGCGCCGCGGGTCTACGTCTCGTTCACCTCGCCGGATCGCATGCGGCCCGCCTTCGATTTCGCGCGGCGACTGCGCGGAGAGGGCATCCGGGCGGAGATCGAGCAGGCCGGACGCTCGCTGAAGGGCCAGCTGAGGCAGGCCAACCGCATCGGCGCCCTCGCGATCGTGATCATCGGAGAGGGCATCGACGTCAAGGACATGCACACCGGCGAGCAGCGGCAGGCGTCGAGTGCGGACGATGCGGTCGGGCTCGTAAAGGACGCGTTCTCGAAGGATGCGCTCGCGAAGGACGTGCTTGCGAAGGACGCTCCCGCGTGAAGGACCCGCGGGCCAACCACTACCGGGACCGGTGGGCCGGCCAGCTCCGCGCCGAGCAGGTCGGCGAGCGCCCGCGGGTGGCCGGCTGGGTCCACCGCCGGCGCGACCACGGGGGGCTGATCTTCATCGACCTGCGCGACCGCACCGGGCTGCTGCAGCTCGTGTTTCGCCCCGAGGAGGCGCCGGAGGCCCACGCGGCTGCCGGGCGCCTGCGCGCCGAGGACGTGGTCACCGCCACCGGGGACCTCGTGCGCCGCGAGGAGGGGACCGTCAACCCGAACCTGCCGACCGGGGAGGTCGAGCTCGCCGTGACCGAGTTCGAGCTGCTCGCCGACGCCGATACGCCGCCCTTCCAGATCGACGAGGACGAGCCGGTCGGTGAGGAGCTGCGGCTGCGCTACCGCTACCTCGATCTGCGCAAGGACGGCATGCGCGACACCGTGGTCCTGCGCCACCACGTGGTCAAGGCGATCCGCGACCACCTCAGCGACCAGGGCTTCCTCGAGGTCGAGACTCCGATCCTCACCCGCTCGACCCCCGAGGGCGCCCGCGACTTCCTCGTACCCAGCCGCCTGATGCAGGGCTCGTGGTACGCGCTGCCTCAGTCGCCGCAGCTGTTCAAGCAACTGCTGATGATGGCCGGGCTCGAGCGCTACTTCCAGATCCCGCGTTGCTTCCGCGACGAGGACTTCCGCGCCGACCGCCAGCTCGAGTTCACCCAGCTCGACGTGGAGATGTCGTTTGTGGAGGAGGAGGACGTCTACGAGCTGATCGACCCGCTGCTCGAGCGCGTGCTCGCGCTGGGCGCGATCGAGGTGGAGCTCCCGCTCGAGCGCATCACGTTCGACGAGGCGATGCTCCGCTACGGCTCGGACCGCCCGGACCGCCGGCTGGGCGTGGAGATCGTCGACCTCACCGAGGTCTTCCTGGGCTCGCAGTTCAAGGTGTTCGCCGGCGCCGTCGAGAGTGGCGGCGTCGTTCGCGCCTTGCGCGCGCGCGGAGACTTCCCGCGCAGCCGCATCGACCGCCTGGAGGAGAAGGCGAAGTCGCTCGGCGCCAAGGGGCTGGCCTGGGCGGTGGTCGAGGCGGCCGGCGCCTGGCGCTCGCCGATCGCGAAATTCCTTGGCGAGGACGAGATCGCCCGGGCCACGCAGGCGGTCGAGGCGCGCGAGGGGGACGTGATCCTGTTTGCCGCCGACACCGCCGCGCTGGCCGCCCGCGTGCTCGGCGGCCTGCGGCCGGACGTGGCCGAGGGCGAGCCGGAGGGGCACGACTGCTTCTGGGTCGTGGACTTCCCGATGTTCGAGTGGAACGAGGACGAGGGTCGGTTCGACCCCCTGCACCACCCGTTCACCGCCCCGACAGGGGACCTCGACGGCGATCCGGGCGCCTGGCGCTCGCGCGCCTACGACGTGGTCCTGGACGGCTGGGAGCTGGGCGGCGGCTCGATCCGCATCAACCGGCCGGACGTGCAGCAGAAGGTGTTCGACGCACTGGGCATCGGCCCGGAGGAGGCGAAGCAGCGCTTCGGCTTCCTGCTCGAGGCGCTCACCTACGGCGCACCGCCGCACGGCGGCATCGCCTTCGGGATCGACCGCATCGTCGCGCTGCTGGCCGGCCGCGACTCGATCCGGGACGTGATCGCCTTCCCGAAGACGGCCAGCGGCGCCGACCCCATGACGGGCGCCCCGGCGCCGGTGGACGCCCGGCAGCTCAAGGAGCTCGGCGTTAGGGTCGACCAGCCGCCCGCCGCTCCGCGCACGTAAATCTGATAATCTGATTCGCGTGAGACGACTATCGGCGACCGAAGCGGCGCGACGATTCTCTGACGTCCTCGACCAGGTGGAGCGCGACGGCGAAACGTTCGTCGTCGAGCGCCGTGGACGGGCCGTGGCGAGCATCGCGCCGGCCGCCGCAACGTCCGGCCGCGCCCTCAAGGAGCTCCTTCGCGCTCAGAGCCCCGACCCGAGCTGGCGTCGCGAGCTGGACGAGCTGCGCGGCTCGGTCGAGCGTGAGGACCGGCGCTGGAACGACTGATTCTCGATACCACGGTCCTCATCGACGCGGAGCGGGCAAGCGCGGCGATCGACGACCTGGTGGGCGACGAGGACGACGTCGCCCTCGCAGCGATCACCGCGGCGGAGCTCCTCGTCGGCGTGCAGCTCGCCGATCGTCGGCGCCGACCGGCGCGACGGGACTACGTCAACACGCTGATCGAGACCATTCCAGTCGAGCCCTACGACCTCGAGGTGGCGAGGGTGCACGCCACCATGCTGGCCCACGTCCACAAGTCGGGACGCGCGCGCGGGGCGCACGATCTGCTCATCGCGGCCACCGCACGCGCCCGCGATCGCATCGTCGTGACCGCCGATGCCACGGGGTTCGACGATCTTCCGCAGGTGCGCGTGCGGACGCTCCCCGCGAGCCGTTAGGCCTTCATCGTCTGAGGCCGCCCCGTTGGCGCCTTCCCGAAGACGGCCAGCGGCGCCGACCCCCTGACAGGCGCCCCGGCGCCGGTGGACGCCCGCCAGCTCAAGGAGCTCGGCGTTAGGCTGGACCAGCCGCCTGCCGCCCGTCCTGAGACGGAGGCGCCAATTCCTTCATGCGGGCAGGTTCACCCAGGAGCCGGTCCGCGCCGATTCGAGCACTGCGTCGGTGATCGTCACGCCGCGGACCCCGTCGTCGATCATGGGGAGGCCGTCCGGTGCCTCGCCTCGAATAGCCTCGTACGCGTCCGCCACGAACGCGTCGAAGCAGTCGTGGTAGCCCTGGGGATGGCCCGCCGGCAGGGTGGCGTAGCGCTCGGCGGCGGGGGAGAGGTCGCCGGCGTCGCGCTGCAGGACGACGCTGGCCGTTCGGTGGCCGAGGCGCAGCGTGTCGGGGTGCTCCTGGTCGAACGCGAGCGTCGCGTCGGCGCCGTGCACCACGAAGGAGAGGCCGTTCTTGAAGCCGGGCGAGACCTGGCTCACGACGACGCTGCCCGCGGCGCCGCGGTCGGTCTCGAACATGACCGTGGCGATGTCCTCAGTCGTGACCTCGCGCAGCTCGCCGTCGCGCGCAGTCGCGCCGAACGACGAGGCGTGGGGCCGGCGAGGACGGCGCGCGTGCGCGGTGAGCGTGCGCGCCGACAGCCGCGCGATGCGGTGACCGCTGACGAACTCGACCAGGTCGCACCAATGACAGCCGATGTCCGCGAAGGCGCGCGAGGCGCCGCCGAGGTCCGAGTCGACGCGCCAGTTGTCGTCGTCCGCGGCGGTCAGCCAGTCCTGGAGGTAGGCCCCGCTGAGGAGTCGCACGTCGCCGAGGTCGCCCGCCGCCACCCGGGCGCGCGCCTCGCGGACCATCGGGTAGTAGCGGTAGACGAAGGGGACCGCGAGGACCGCGCCGCTGGCGGCGAGGGCGTCACGCAGCCGCGCGGCGTCCGCGGCGTTCGTGGCGATGGGCTTCTCGCAGATGACGTGCTTGCCCGCGCGCAGGGCTGCCTCGGCGAGCGCCACGTGGAGGCTGTTCGGGGTGCAGACGTGGACGACGTCGACGTCTGGCGAGGAAACGAGCTCCTCCGAGCTGGCGAAGCCACGCGCGGCGCCGAGCTCGTTGGCGGCAGCGGCGGCCCGCTCGGGCGAGGACGCGGAGACGCCGACCAGCTCGGCGCCGGCGAGCCTCGCGGAACGGGCATGCACACGGCCGATGAAGCCGGTCCCGGCGATCGCCGCGCGAAGCCCCGGAGATCCGCGGGGCGCGACCTCGGTGCGGGCGATGATCTCCGGCTCCTCCATCACGGCGGCACCGTACCCAAGCTCGTGGCGCTTCGGCGGCCTTACCTCGCAGGTAATCGACCCCACTCGCTGCAGGCAGCGGGCGCCAGGGCCTAGTCGAGCTTCGCCCGACGTTCCCGCGATCGGGCGCGAGGGGCGGGGGACGAATGCGCCATGATCGGCCGGTGCTCTTCCCACGCAGGGTGCTCGACGCGATCCACGAGGGCAGCGTTGACCTCGCCTTCCGCCGCTGGGAGCGGGCGCGGGTGCGACCCCGAAGCCGGCTGCGCACGGCCGTCGGCGTGCTCGAGGTGGGGCGGGTCGACGTGGTCGAGCGGTCAGAGCTCGGCGAGGACGAGGCAAGGCGTGCCGGCCTCGCATCCCGCGACGACCTGCTCGCGATGCTCGACAAGCGCGGCCGCGGCCACATCCACCGCATCGAGCTGAGCTACGCCGGCTCCGACCCCCGCGTCGAGCTCCGCCGACGAGCCGACCTGACCGAGGCCGAGCTCGACGAGATCGCCCGCACGCTGGACCGGCTCGACCACACGAGCCGCCACGGACCGTGGACGAGGGCGGTGCTCGAGCTGATCGCCGCCCGCCCGGAGGTCCGCGCCGCTGACCTGGCCGATCACCTGGGCCGAGAGAAGCTGCCCTTCAAGCGCGACGTGCGAAAGCTGAAGGAGCTTGGCTTGACCGAGAGCCTGAGTCCCGGCTACCGGCTATCGCCGCGGGGCACAGCGGTGCTGGAGGCGCTCGGGCCTCGGCGGTAGAACAGCCGAAGGCTGGCCCCAGCCTGGCGGTTGCCGTAAGCCGAGAGTTGGGCCTGCTGTCCTAGCAAGCGTGGGTGTCCTCCGCGGCGGGCCACGGCCCTACCGCGAGCCGGACTCCCATCCCGGTGATGTTCGGCTCAACATGTACGGCCGGCTTGCGCACAGGCTCGGGCCACGATCGAGGCTAGCACCGGTTGGCCCTTCCGGCACTGCGCGGAGGATCTGTCAGGCTTGCCCGAGATGGCCTTCGAGGACCACCTGTCGGCGCCGCGGGGGCTCGGTGCCCTGGCCGGGTGGCCACACGCCGGCGCGGCCGGCGGCGCCGCTTGCCGCGACTTGGTGCGGGTGGCCGTCCGGGTGGAGGGCGAGCGGGTCGTCGAGGCCGGCTTCGACGCCGAGGGCTGCGGCGCCGCGCGGGCAGCCGGCAGCGTGGTCGTCGAGCTGGTGGAGGGCCGGCCCTTCCTCGGGGCGGCGCGCGTGACGCCGGACGACGTGGCCGACGCACTGGGCGGGCTGATCCCGCCGAAGCGGCACGCCGCCGAGCTGGCGGCCGACGCG
>JBOGXT010000815.1:0-1861 GCA_050694635.1 Thermoleophilaceae bacterium | reverse complement strand
AGCGTCGACCGCGCCGTCGCGGGCGCCGCGCCGCTGGCGCCGGCTGGCTTTCGCCGGAGGCTTCGCCGCCGTGCTCGTCGCCGCGGCGATCCTCGCCGGCTCGTTACTGGGGGGCGCCGAGCCGGAGCTCGAAGCCACCCTCACCTCGCCGGCCGGCCGGACGGCTTCGGCCACGGTCGAGAAGACGGGCATCGGCCGGGTGATCGAGTTCCGCACCGAGGACCTCCCCATCCTGCCGGAAGGCGAGTACTACGAGCTCTGGTTCGTCGGACCCGGGGACCGGCCCGGCAAGCCGAACCGCATCTCGGCCGGCACCTTCCACCCCGACGAGGAGGGTCGCTCGAACGTGCGCTTCGCGGCCGCCGTGGATCCGGCGAAGTACCCGCGTCTCGCGGTCACCGCCGAGCCCGGCGACGGCGATCCCGCCCCGTCAGGGCCGGACGTGATGCGATCGTCGCAACCTTGACACAACCGCTGACCGCGAGAGCGACCTGGGCTACGCGCGCGCCGAGCAGGAGGCAGGCGCCGACTTCCTGATCACTCAGCTCTTCTTCGCGGGCGCGCCGCCACTTTCGCGGCCGACCTGCGCGACGACGAGGCGCCCACGCAGCTCGAGGCGGGGGTCGAGCACGAGCTGGGAGCGATCGACATCCTCGCCGCGAATGCCGGGCTCAGCCGTCCGGGGTCCTACGAGGAGATCGACGGCGGCCTGCACCCTCGCTGATCGCGCCCGTCAGGAGGCACTCCGTGGCAGCGCAGAGCACGAGCGGGGAGGCGGCCGACTTCGCGCTCTGGGCGATCCACATCGCTCCAACTGCGGACGTACAATCAAAGGCCGGTGAACGATTCTGCGCTCGACCTTTGCCGACGCGCGTACGAGCTCTACGGTCGCGGCGAATTCGACGCCCTGCTCGAGTTGTTCGCGGCGGATGTCGAGGTCTACGTCGCGCCGCCGAACTTCGAGTCCGGGACCTATGACGGCCGCGATTCGTATCGCAGGCTGATCGAGCGCTGGGGAACGTCGTGGTCGACGATGGTGATCGAGCCCGTATCGCTGACCGCCGCCGGCGACTGGGTGCTCGCGCGGGTCGACTACCGCGGACGCCCGCGCAACAGTGAGATCGAGGTGACACAGCACTCGTGGGAGCTGTCCATGTGGCGCGGCGGCGCCTGCCGCAAGTACGAGGTCTACTTCGACGCCGAGCAGGGCCGGCAGGCGTTCGCAAGGGTCGAGCGCACGGCGGCGCACACGGGTTGACGGTGGCACCCCAGGCGCATCCCCGCGCGGCGACCGCCACCGCTTCCTACGCTCACGGCGCCAGTGCCCTGCCGCTCTTGGGCGAGACCATCGGGGCGAACCTCGAGCGCACCGCGGCAGGCTTCGCCGACCGACCGGCGATCGTCTCGTATCACCAGGACGTGCGCCTGAGCTACGCCCAGCTCGACGCCGAGGTCGACCGGGTGGGACGGGCTCTGCTCGCTGCCGGGTTCGAGGTCGGCGACCGCATCGGCATCTGGAGCCCCAACCGCGTGGAGTGGGCCCTGGTGCAGTACGCCACCGCGAAGGCGGGCGTCGTGCTGGTCAACGTGAACCCGGCCTATCGCACTCACGAGCTGCAGTACGCCCTGGAGCAGTCCGGGTGTCGCATGCTGATCGCCGCGGCGTCGTTCAAGACCAGCGACTACGTGGCGATGCTCGACGAGGTACGCGGAGAGCTGCCGGCGCTCGAGCGGGCGGCGTTTTTCGACACCGCGTCGTGGGACGAGTTTCTCGCCGGCGCCGACGCGGTGGATGTGGACGCGCTGAGGGAGCGCTCGGCCTGCCTCGATCCGAGCGACCCGATCAACATCCAGTACACGT
>JBOGXT010000814.1:0-5082 GCA_050694635.1 Thermoleophilaceae bacterium | reverse complement strand
GCGCAGCTCCACGCGCTCGCCGTCGCGAACCACCTCGAGCGGGCGCTCGAGCGGCGGCGGCAGGCGAAGCGACACGGCCACCTCCTCGGTGCCCACCAGCTCGGCGACGCGCCCGCACGCGTAGCCGCCGTTGGCCGAGGAGGGCGGGCCGTTGAAGCGGGCGGGGATGGTCAGCGGCTCGGGCATGCCGTCCGCCAAGGATCTCAAGCCCCGCGATAGAGGGTGTGAAGGAGCGCACACAGGGCGGTCGCCGCGCCGAGGAAGGCGAGCTCGACTTGGAGCACGCGGTCGTCGAAGTCGGCGATCAGCAGGAACAGCGCGAAGGCGGCGGCGCACGCGACCCAGGCGCCCGCGGCCTGCGGCGCCCGGCCGTGGGCGAGCAGCGCCTGGTTGAGCGTGGCGGCGGCGAGGTACAGGCCCATGCCGAGCGAGACGAGCACGAGGCCGCCGCGCTCGTAGTCAAAGTCGCCGCCGAAGACGAGGTCCATGACGAGCGGGCCGACGGCGAGCATGACGAGCGCCACGGAGGCGGCGAAGGCCGCGATCGCGGTGAGCGTGAGGTTGACGCTGCGGCGAAACGGGTCGGTCTCGCCGCTCGCCCGCAGGCGGGTGAGGTGGGGGAGGATCGAGGTCTGGACGGCCTGGAAGAGCTGGAGCGGGGCACGGGCGATGAGCAGCACGTTGAAGGTGAAGCCGGCGAGCGCCGCGCCGCGCTCGCCCTCCGAGGCCTCCACGAGCAGCGGGCCCGCGTTGAGGAAGGTCTGCTCGCTCAGCATGATCAGGAGGACCGCGACCGCGAAGCCGCTGCCGTGGGCGAGCGTGAACTGGGGTTCCGCGTTCGCCGCCGCGGGCTCGCCCGCGTCCGCCGCGGCCCTATTGCGCAGTCGCCGCCCGAGCGCCCACGGCACCACCGCGAGCGACACGATCGGCGCCGCCACCATCCCGAGCGCCACTGCGGTCTGGCCCTCCGCGATCCCCACCGCCACCGCCAGCGCGAAGAGGCAGCGCGAGCTCGCCTCCATGAGGACGAGCCCCCCGTACAGGCCGAAGCGGTGGTGCCCGGCCAGGAACCCGCGCGCGAAGTAGCTCGCCGCGTAGGCGAGCACGGTCACGATCAGGATCCAGTACAGCGCGGCCGAGCCGCCGAACAGGTCGTCCTCGATCGGCCCGCGCAGCATCAGCGCCACGACCGCGAACAGCACCCCCAGCGCGAGCTGGATCGTCGCCGCCACGCGCAGGTGCTCGGCGCCTTCCACGCCGCGCGCGTCGCGGTCGGCGATCGTGCGCGACAGCAGCTGCTCCACCGGCCGGTACAGGACCGACACGGTGATGAACACGGCCGACCACAGCAGTGTGATGCGCCCGTACTCGGCCTCCGCCAGCGAGTAGCTCGCGAGCGAGAAGTAGCCGAAGGTGATCAGGCCGGTGGCGCCGATCCCGACCGACAGGATCGCCGCCCCCCGCCCGTACGAGCGGGTGCCCTCAGCCAAGACCGGCGGCGCGCAGCGCCTCGTCGATGTCCTCCCGGCTGGCCAGCTCGTATGCGTGCCGGAGCCGCCCGGCGCGCTCAGCCGACACGGACGAGCAGCATCGTCCACGGGAACGGCGAGCGCGCCTGCTCGACCGCCCCGTAGCGGGACAGCAGCGAGACGAACCCCCGCTTCGACCAGTGGTTGACGTGACCGGGCGTGTTGCCGAGGTCGCGCAGGTAGGAGCCGCGGGCCATGTTCAGACTCCTCCAGAGCGGCTCGCGCGGGACGCTCACGAGCAGGTGGCCGCGGGCCACGCGGGCCATCTCGCGCAGGGTCGCCTCGGGCTCGGGCACGTGCTCCAGCACCTCGATCGCGCAGGCCATGTCGAAGGAGTCGTCGTCGAAGGAGAGCGAGGTCGCCTCCTCCACCCGGAACTCGAGGTTCGGACGCGAGCGCCTCTCCCACTCGGCGCGCAGCTTCGGGTCGTCCAGGTCGATGCCGACCACCCGGCCGTCGCCGAGCCGCTCCGCCCACTCGGCGGTGAGCACGCCCTCGCCGCAGCCCACGTCGAGAATCGAGTCCGGGGCACCACGCGCGAGGAGCTCGTCGAGGGTGCCGTGGAAGCCGGCCATGAGCCGCTTGACCACCGGATTGGTGGAGCCGTACTTGTCGAAGGTGTTCCCGGTCGGGACCTCGGCGGTGGCGCTCACAGCTTGAGTGCCTCTCGCTCTTCGGTCTTGCCCGTGGCGCGGCCCGCCCGGGCGCCGGTAGTGGCCTCGTGGCCGGTCGGCCGCGCGCCGGGCTCGTAGTGCGACGGCTCGACCCCGAGGTGCAGCTCCACGCGCCGCACCCGCTCCAGCACACGCTGCTGCAGCACGCGCGACCCGGCCAGGATGTCCCCGACCACGCCGAGCGCGGCGAGCTGGACGGCGACGATGAACAGCGTCGACCCCAGGATCAGCGACTGGACGTGTCCGCCGCTGTCGCCGGTGAACACGAACCAGAGAAAGCGCGCCCAGATGACCGCCCCGACGAGCGCGAAGAACGCGGCCGCGGCGAGGAACACGCGCAGCGGCTCGTAGAGCGCGTAGATGCGGAAGATCGAGGCCGCGTTGCGGCGCACGTAGGCGGAGGTCGAGGGGAACAGGCGCGACTCGCGCGTCTTCTCGTTCGTCCGGATCGGGACGTGGTCGACCGCGACGAGCATCTTGCCGGCCTGGATGATCGACTCGAGCGTGTAGGTGAACTTCGAGACCACCTGCATCTGAAGCGCCGCCTCGCGGTTGTAGGCCCGGAAGCCGGAGGTAGTGTCGGGCACGCCGGTGCTCGAGGCGCGCCGCACGACGGCGCTGCCCCAGCGCTGCAGGCGCTTCTTGACGGGCGAGAAGTGATCGATCTGGTCGGTCCCGCGGTCGCCGATCACCATGTCGGCCTGGCCGGCCAGGATCGGCTCGACAAGCCGCGGGATGTCCTCCCCGCTGTATTGGTTGTCGGCGTCCGTGTTGACGATGATGTCGGCGCCGAGCTTCAGGCAGGCGTCGAGCCCGGCCTGGAAGGCGGCCGCGAGGCCCTTGTTGTTGGTCAGCCGCACGACGTGGTCGACCCCGCCCTCGCGCGCTACGTCGATCGTGCGGTCGGTCGAGCCGTCGTCGATCACGAGCCATTCGACCGTCTCGATGCCCGGGATGTCGCGCGGCAGATCGGCGAGCGTGCCGGGCAGGGTCTGCTCCTCGTCGTAGCAGGGGATCTGGATGATGAGCTTCATGCGGGCTCGCCACGTAGCGTAAAGACCCGGCAGGTCACCGGCGCAGAGCCCGCTCTTTACGGGGCTTTTGCAGGGATTTCACAATCGGCGGCAGGGTGGCAACACCTCTGCTAGCCTGCACCGTCGCCCCCGAACTCTGCATGGAGCACCCACGACGATGAGCACCGTTCTCGCATACCTGGACCCCGGCAGCGGGAGCATGATCCTTCAGATCATCGCGGGCGGCCTCGCCGCCGTCGCCGTGACCGCAAAGCTGTACTGGGGCCGCCTGATGAAGTTCCTGCGCATCCGCAAGGACGAGCCGGAGGCCGCCAAGGCCGAGCCGGCGCGCGGCAGCGAATAGCGCTCACTCACGGGCGCTACTCTTCCCCGCCCCGTGAGCTCTCCCACGGAAACCTCGGCGTCGCCGGATCTCGAGCCCGGCTCATTCCGCGATCCGGAGAGCCGGGTCTTCTACGCGGGGGATGACGTCTACCGGGCCCTCTCGCCCGACGGGCTGAGCGACTTCGAGGCGCTCCAGGCGGCCGGCATGCTCGACGACCCGCGCATCGTTCGCACGGAGCGCGCCGAGGACACCGCGGCGCTGCGCGGCCTGCTCGTGCACGAGCCCGCCGCGGTTCTCCGACACGAGTGCATCCCGTTCGTCTCGTATCCGTACGAGTGGACCTTCTCGATGCTGAAGGACGCGGCGCTCCTGCAGCTCGACCTGCTGCTCGCCGCGCTCGACCACGACCTCGTGCTCAAGGACTCCACGCCCTACAACGTCCAGTTCAACGGCGCGAAGCCGGTGTTCGTCGACGTGGGCTCCTTCGAGCGCATGCGCGACGGCGAGCCGTGGGTCGGCTATCGCCAGTTCTGCATGCTCTACCTCTACCCGCTCGTGCTCCAGGCGGTGAGGGGTGTGCCCTTCCACCCCTGGCTGCGGGGCGCCATCGACGGCATCACGCCGCCCCAGATGCGCGCGATGCTGTCGTTTCGCGACCGCTTCCGCAAGGGGCTGTTCAGCAACGTCTTCCTGCACGCGAAGCTCGAGGCGCGCTACGCCGACCGGCCCGAGCAGACCAAGCAGGAGGTCAAGCGGCTCTTCAAGAAGGAGCTGTTCGTCGCCAACGTGCGCAAGATGCGAAAGCTCGTGGAGCGGCTGTCCTGGGACCCGCCCGAGGGCGTCTGGACCGCCTACGGCGAGCGCAACAGCTACACCGACCACGACGCCCGGCGCAAGGACGAGTTCGTGCGCGAGGTGGCGACCAGCCGTGACTGGAACCTCGTCTGGGACATCGGCGCCAACAACGGCCGCTACTCGCGGATCGCCGCAGAGGGGGCGCGGACCGTGGTCGCCGTCGACGCAGACCAGGGGCCGGTCGAGCTGCTCTACCGCGACCTCCGAGGCGAGGGCGACGAGCGGATCCTCCCGCTCACGATGAACCTCGCCGACCCGTCGCCGGGGCTCGGCTGGCGGGGGCTGGAGCGCAAGGCGCTGCCCGAGCGAGGCACGCCGGACCTGGTGCTGGCGCTGGCGCTCGTCCACCACGTCGCGATCAGCGCCAACGTGCCGGTCAAGGAGTTCGTCGACTTGCTCGCGTCGCTCGACGCCGCGCTCGTGATCGAGTTCCCCACGCGCGAGGACCCGATGGTGAAGAAGCTGCTCGCGCCCAAGCGCGAGGGCCTCCACCCGGACTACGAGCTGGGCTTCTTCGAGCGCACGCTGAACGAGGCGTTCGAGGTGGAGCGCTCGGAGCGGCTCGAGTCGGGGACGCGGGTGCTCTACCACGCGCGGCCGAAGCGGGGATGAGCCGCGCGGAAGCGGCGCCCTCGCGGGGCGCGCCGCCCGGGGCGGCCAAGCCG
>JBOGXT010000813.1:0-1555 GCA_050694635.1 Thermoleophilaceae bacterium | reverse complement strand
GGTCATGGCGGCGACCGCTCCCACCCGGCCGATCGGCCGCAGCCGGGCGGCGATCAACCTACTCGGCATTACTCGCAGTAGTGCCCGCTTGGCGGGAGCGGGTCGCGGCCCTCGATGCCGGCGCAGTCGCGCAGCACGTCGAGCCGATCGGCGAGCTCGAGCTGGACCACGCGTTCCGCCGTCCCCGGCTTGGCGGGATAGAGGTTGGCGAGCTGGTAAGGATCGGCCTCGAGGTCGTAGAGCTCGAGCTCGGCGCTCTCGCGGCAGAGCCCGTCGGGGCCCGGCAGGCTCAGGTACTCGTTGTAGAAGTGGGTCGCGGTACGGACTCCCTGGTAGAAGCAGGGCCGGAACGGAAGGCTGGCCTCACCGAAGCGGCGATCGAGCTCGATCAGGATCTCGCGGCCGAGCGCCCAGTCGGGATTCTCGCCGCGGGCCAGCGGCAGGAACGAGCGTCCGTCGATCACCCGGCATGCCGTCCCCTTCTTGCCGGCGCACGGCGCGGCTCCCGCGATCTCGAGCACGGTAGCGGTGAGGTCGAGGTTGCTGACCACGTGGTCGACGGTCGGGACCGCGCCGACCGACGTCGGGAAGCGGACCAGGAGCGGCATGTGGATGCCCTCCTCGTAGGGCAGGTACTTCTCGAACGGGAGCCGGTGCTCGCCGTGGTAGAAGCCGTTGTCGGAGGTGAACGCGATCATCGTGTTTTCGAGCTCGCCCTTGGCGGCGAGCGTCGAGACGATCTTCTGCACGCCGCGGTCGACGGACAGCATCGAGGCCATGCGGCAGCGCCACTCGCGCGTGATGCCCTCGATCGCAAACTCGTCGATCGGTTCGAGCGCATAGAGGAACGGTGGCTTGTCGCCCATCTCCTCCTCGTTGAAGCTCGGCGGCGTGGGCAGCGGCTGGGACGCGAACGGCACGAGGTCGCCCTTGGCGGGAATCGCGCTGCGCCCGCAGGCCCCACCGCTGTCTCTCCACTCGTCGTGGGGCGCGAGGTGGTCGAGCTGGATGTAGAACGGGCGCTTTCTCTTCGCCTCCCTGCGGATGAAGCGCGTGGTCAGCCGGTTGAGCACGCCCGTCAGGTGGTGCTTGGGCTTCTTGCCGTAGTGGACGGTCTCGCCGTTCTGCTTGAGCTCGTAGCCGTAGTAGTCGCGCGGCTCGAGCGCCGTGTACCACTGGTCCCACCCAGGCGCCTTCTTGTTGGCTGCGACCTGCTTGTAGCCGTTGAGGTAGCGGCCGATGTGAGCGGTTTCATAGCCCGCCCTGTCGAGCCATACCGGCAGCGTGTTGCCGGGATTTCGGAGGTCGCGATATCCCGGTCGGTTGGCGAGCACGCCGTTGTTGTGCCCGTACTGGCCGCTGAGGTAGGAGGCGCGCGAGGGACAGCACAGAGGCGTCGTCACCACGCTCTCGGTGAACGTCGTGCCCTGGTTTCCGAGCAACTCGATGGTGTTCGGCAGTGTCGAGGGCTGGAGGAACGACAGCGGCATGTCGTCGGTGACGATGACGATGACGTTGGGGCGCGCCTTGGGCGCCGCGCCCGCAGGCTCCGCGC
>JBOGXT010000812.1:0-4217 GCA_050694635.1 Thermoleophilaceae bacterium | reverse complement strand
TGGACGAGTTCTACGGGCGCAACATGCCGGCGCCGCCGGCGCGCGTGGAGCCCGACGACTTCGTGCGGCTCGCGCAGCTCTACGCCAGGCACGCCGAGGTGACGAACGAGCGCGGCGAGCGTCACGAGACCGCCACGTGGTCGGAGATCGACACCGCGCAGTGGATGGCGAGGCAGCCGCGTGCCCGGGCATGGTTTCGAGTGCCGCGAGGGGCGCTGGGAGAGCAGGTGCGCGGCAGGACGGTGGGGGAGATGGTGGAGGCGGCGGCGGCCGCGGGAGCGCCCGTCCGGCGCGAGGCCGAGCATGTGACCGTGGAGACCGTGGCCGGGATCACGACGACGCTGGGCGGACTGGCGATCGACACGTCCGCCCGAGCAGCCCCCGGGGTGTTCGCCTGCGGGGCGGACGCCGGCGGGCTGGCCACCGGCGGCTACGCGAGCGGGCTGGCTGCCGCGCTGGTATTCGGCCGGATCGCGGCGAGAGCGGCGCTCGGAGAGAGTCCGTGAGCGAGCCCGCTTCCGGTTCCGGCTTCGCCCGCCACGAGCACCGCTTCGGCACCGGGGACGCCTTCACGATCGGTCTCGAGGAGGAGCTCCTGCTCGTCGATGCCGAGACCCTTCGGCTGGCCCACGTCGCCGATCGGGTCGTTCCCGCCGTGCACCTGCCGCGGGAGCGGGCCGATCACGAGGCCTTCCTCGCGGAGGTCGAGGTCCGCTCCGAGCCGCGGCTGACCGCCGGGGAGGCCGTCGCCGACATCGCCGCGGGCCGGGCCGCGATCGTCGCGGCCGGGGGCACGCCGATGGCCGTCGGCCTCCACCCTGACGCCCACTTCGGCGACGTCCGTCTCGTCGAGTCCGACCGATACCGGCGCGTCGAGGGGGAGATGCGCGGCCTCATCAAGCGCACGCCGGAGTGCGCGCTGCACGTGCACGTCGCGATGCCCTCGCCCGACGCCGCCGTGGCCGGGCTGATGGGCCTGCGCGAGGCCCTGCCGCTGATCGGCGCCCTGGGCGCCGGCTCGCCGTTCTGGTTCGGCTTCGACTCCGGCCTGGCGAGCGCCCGCGCCGCGATCATCCGCGCCTATCCCGGCCGCGGGCTGCCGCCTCGCCTCCGCGGCTGGGAGGACTACCTGGAGGCGCTCGACGCGATCGCCGCCGGCGGCGGACCCCAGGACCACACGATGGTCTGGTGGGACGCCCGCCTGCAACCGCGGCTGGGCACGATCGAGCTGCGCGAGCTCGACGTGCAGACGGGGCTCGAGGAGGCGGCCGGCATCGCGGCGCTGGTGCACGCGCTGGCCCACCGGGCGGCGGAGGAGCCGCCCGAGCAGTCTCCGGACCAGGCGCTCCACTGGTCGAGCTTCCGCGCCGTCAGGGACGGCCTCGACGCGGAGCTCCTATTTCGCGGCCGGCTCCGCGCCGCCCGGGAAGCCGTCCGCGAGCTCCTCGACGAGCTGCGCGGTGAGGACGACGCGCTCGAGGGCGTCGACCGGATCCTCCGCGACGGCGACGCGCCCGCGCGCCAGCGCGCCGTCCACGCCGAGGGCGGGATGGCGGCGCTGCTGCACCATCTCGCGGAGGAGACGGCGCGGCCGATGCGCGGCTGAGCGGGCGTGTGGGCGGTCTGAGTCTCGCTATGCGGGACGGAGACAGCCCACACTCGGGGTTGGGACGGCGGCCGCCGGCGCTACGCGGCTTCGCGCAGCGCCGCGACCGTCTCGTCCCTGGAGAGGCGGCGCAGGGCCTGGTCCTCGAGCTGGCGCACGCGTTCGCTCGAGAGGCCGAGGCGGCGGCCCGTCTCGCGCAGGGCCTGCGGCTCCTCGCGGTCGAGGCCAAAGCGGAGCGTGATCACGGTCCGCTCGTTCTCGGGCAGGGTGCCGACGGCCTCGCGCAGGGCCTCGGAGCCCATCTCGGTGCTCACGTAGTCCTCGATGGAGGGACCATCGCCGGCGATCAGGTCGCCGAGCGCAGTCTCGCCGTCCTCGCCCACGCCCTGGTCCAGGCTCGTGGGCCCGCGGTCCGCGCGGCGGATGTCGATCACCTCGTCGATCGGGAGCTCGACGTGCGCGGCGATCTCCTCCTCGGTGGGCTGACGGCCGAGCTCGACGGCGAGCTTGCGCTCGGCGTCGGAGATCTTGCGCGCCCGCGCCACGATGTGCACGGGCAGCCGCACGGTCCGGCCGGAGTTGGCCAGGCCGCGGCCGATCGCCTGCCGGATCCACAGCGTTCCGTAGGTCGAGAACTTGAACCCCTTGCGCCAGTCGAACTTCTCGACGGCGCGAATCAGGCCCAGCATGCCCTCCTGGATCAGGTCGCCGAGCGGCAGTCCCTGACCCTGGTACTTGCGCGCGACCGAGATCACGAGCCGCAGGTTCGAGTTGACCATGCGGTCCTTGGCCTCGAGATCGCCGCGCTCGATGCGCTTAGCTAGCTCGATCTCCTCCTCGGCGGTAAGCAGCGGGTGCTTGCGCGCCTCGTTGAAGAAGAGCTGGAGCGAATCCTCCAGTTCGGGCGTGTAGGCGTGGGTTTCCGTCCCAGTGGTGGTACTCGTCGTAGTCACTTCTCCGTTAGATAGTTCGAGATTCATCGAAAGTATAGCGAATCAAAGGCCCGTTTGGAAGACCTTTTCGGGCCCAGGGAGGGGACCACACCGGGTGCGCGGCCCCGGGATGGAACCTTCGCGGTGGCGCGCCCCCCACCTTCATGTACGCCGCAGCTGGCGTTCGGTTACTTACTTCCCGTAAGAAAGGGTAGCGCAAGGGCGTAGAGTGTCCACCCAGTGGCGCTCGGGTAGGAGCCCGGCAAGTTCAGGCCTCGGCCAAGGAGGAAGGGCATGCAGGTGACGGCCCCCGATCGTGACGAGCTTCGGCGCCTGGCCCAAATCCGGCTCGACCGGCCCGTCGTGCTGAGCCTCTACCTCGATCTCGACCCGGCCCAGTTCGCGACCCCGCCGGCGCGGGCCACCGCCGTCCGCTCGCTGCTCGACGAGGCCGAGCGCAGATTGCGCGAGCAGGGGGACGGGCTCTCGCACCAGGACCGCGCCGACCTCCAGGCGAGCCTGGAGCGAGCGGCGGCGCTGCTGGAGCGTGACCTTCCCACCGAGGGCGCCCAGGCGGTGGCGGTCTTCGCCAGCAACCGCTCCGGGCTGTTCGAGACGCTGCGCCTGCCGCGGCCGGTGCGCAGCCGCGTGGCGATCGGGCGCTCCCCGCTCGTCGGGCCGCTGGCCCGGCTCGAGCGCCGTGAACGCTGGTGCGTGGCCCTCGTCTCCCGGCGCGACGCGCGCATCTTCCGGGGCTCCCCCGACGGCCTGCGCGAGATCGAGCAGATCCACGACGTCGTGTTCGGCCAGCACGACCAGGGCGGCTGGTCGCAGGCGCGCTACCAGCGCGGCATCGAAAAGGAGAAGGACGACCACCTGAGACACACGGCCGAGGCGCTGATGAAGCACTTCAAGCGCCGCCCGTTCCAGCGCCTCATCCTGGGCGGTCCGCGCGAGGTCGTGGCCGACTTCGAGTCGAAGCTCCACGGCTATCTCTCGGAGCGGCTCGCGGGGCGCATCGAGGTGGACGTGGACAACTCGCCCCCCGAGCAGGTCCTCAAGAAGGCGCAGCCGCTCTTCGAGGAGCTCGAGGACGAGCGCGAGTCCGCCGCGCTCGAGCGTCTCGGCGAGGGGAGCCGGGCCGCGATGGGGCTCGACGAGGTGCTCCAGGCGCTGAACGAGCGCAGGGTGGAGTGCCTGCTGCTGGACGAGCGGTTCGCCGCCCCCGGCGCGCGATGCCCGGAGTGCGGCTGGCTCGGCCCCGGCGGCGAGCGCACCTGCCCGGTGGACGGCCGCGAGCTCGAGCAGCTCGACGACCTGACCGAGGCGGCGATCGAGCTCACGCTGCAACAGTCGGCCGAGATCCTGGCCGTGCGGCGCCGGCGGGACGAGCTCGCCGAGCGCGCCGGCGGCGTGGGCGCACTGCTGAGGTTCTAGGCCCGGACGGCCGGGGCGCCGGCGCCCTCGCGCCTCGCCATCGCGGCGCGCAGCGCATCTCGCAGCGCCTGCCGGTGCTCGAGCGGCAGGTCCGCGATCTCCGGCGGCGGCTGTGTGATCTGGCCCTGGGCGATCGACCGCACGCGATCGCCCTCGGCGGTCAGCACGAGCAGCTTCACACGCCGGTCGTGCTCGGCCGGCCGGCGCTCGATCAGCCCGCGCGCCTCGAGCCGGTCGACGAT
>JBOGXT010000811.1:0-8917 GCA_050694635.1 Thermoleophilaceae bacterium | reverse complement strand
GTCGGCGTGCAGCGACCAGCGCGTGCGCCGAATGGTCAGGCCGGCGCTGCCGCGGCGCGCCCACGCCAGGCGCTTGTTCGGGCGCTCCGTCGTGATCACGCCGAGCCAGTCGCCCCGGCGCGCCGCCACGCCAAGCACTCGCGGGGAGCCGAACTCGGTGGTGGGGCCGACGCGGAAGCCCGCCGGACCGCCGGGCCGCTCGCTGAGCGCGACCGAACCGCGCACGACTGCGAGGTGGTGCGGGCGCGGAGCCGGCGCGGACGCCCTTGCGTGGAGTACGGCCCCCAAGCCGGTGGGCGAAGCCGCGGAGCGGGTGGGCGACGCCGCGAGAGCGGCCGCGGTGAGCTGCGTCGCGACCGCCACCAGTGCCGCCTGGATCCCGTCGTCGCCGCCCCCGTCGGACGCTGAGGCAGCCGATACGTCAGCCCGAACGGCGAGCGAGCAGGTCGCGACGAGCGCTGCCGCAGTGAGCACCGCACGCATGCGCGCGGGTTATCCCCCCTGGCGAGGGGGACGAACGGGGCGCACGGATACCAATCACCCTCCGGGGGAGATCCCGTGCGGCACTGCACTGGATATGTGGCGTGTGCAGGCTCTTTCCCAGCTAGAGCAGCACCTGCCGCGAGGCGAGGTGCGCGCCCACCTTGCGTTTCACACGCTGGAGCGCGTTGTCCACGGTCTTGGTGTCGCACGCCAGGCGGCCCGCGACCGTCTCGTAGCTGTGGCCGTCCAGGTAGAGCGACAGCACCGAGCTCTCTAGCTCCGACAGCACGCTCGACAGGCACGCCACCAGGCTGTGGAGCTCCTCCGAGGAGATCACCTGGTTGACGGGGTCGTGCGCCGTGGGGCCGGGCAGCAGCTCGTCCAGCGTCGGGTCGCCATCGCCGCCGCCGGCCGCAGGCGTCTGCGAGAACGACACGTACTCGTTCAGTGGCGTGTGCTTGTTGCGCGTCGAGGTCTTCACCGCGGTGATGATCTGGCGCGTGATGCAGAGCTCGGCGAAGTTGCGGAAGCTCGACTCGCGGTCGGAGCGGTAGTCGCGAACCGCCTTGTAGAGCCCGACGAGGCCCTCCTGGATGAGGTCGTCGGAGTCGCCACCGATCAGGAAGTAGGACGACGCCTTGAGGCGCACGAAGCCGTGGTAGCGCTTGACGATGCGGTCGTACGCGTCCTTGCGGCCCTGCTTCGCGAGCGCGATGAGGTAGTGATCATCAAGCTCGGCTTCACCTTGAGAGTTGAGGCCCGCGCGGCGAATCGGAGCACCCGGCCGGCGTGCCGGCACGGGTAGCGCGGGTGAGGTCGCGGAAGTTGCCATCCAATGCTCCTCTCGAGCCCTGATGCGGGCCCTTCAAAGCTCGGTGGCGCACTACCTCCCCTGGCGCCAGGTTTCTGAAGTCGTTCCCTAAAGCTCGACTTCAGCCTGAACAATGGCCGAGAGTATGGGCTAGTTATGGAGCCCTGTCAAGCGTGCTTGCGGAACTGCAAGATCCCGTACACGAGCGCCGCCGTGGCGGTCGCGACGTTCAATGAGCCGACGTGGCCGGGGCTCGGCAGGAAGACGAGCTCGTCGCAGGAGGCGGCCACCCGCGGTCGCAGGCCTCTCCCCTCCGAGCCGAGCACCAGCACGACGCGGCCGCGGTAGTCGGGGCGGTCGTAGGGCACGCGCGCGTCCGCGGCCGCTCCGTACACCCACGCCTCGCGCTGCTTGGCCTCGCCCAGCCAGTCGGCCAGGTTCCGAACACGCGCGACCGGCAGGTGCTCCACGGCGCCCGCGGACGCCCGGCACACCGCCGGGGTGACCTCCGCCGAGCGACGCTCCGGCACCACCACGCCGGAGCAGCCGGCCGCCTCGGCCACGCGGCACACCGCGCCCAGGTTGTGCGGGTCCTGCACCTCGTCGAGGCAGATCACGAGCGCGTCCTCGGGCGCGAGCAGGTCGTCTGCGTCGGCATACGGATAGGCCTGGACCTCGGCGCAGATGCCCTGGTGGTCCGGCGAGCCGCAGCGCTCCTCGATCTCCCAGGGCTCCGCGCGCTCCCACTCGACCTCGCCCAGGAAGACCTCGCGCGCGGCGCGCTCGGTGGTGTAGACGCGATTCACCCGGCGCCGCCCCCGAAGGGCCTCGCGAACGGGGTTGCGGCCGTAGACGATCATCCGCCGCGGCGCACCAGGCGCACGCCCTCGGGAGTGTCGCGAGCCTCCCAGCCTTTCGCCGCCAGGTCGTCGCGCAGGCGGTCGGCGCGCTCGAAGTCGCGCTGGGCGCGGGCCTCCTCGCGCTGCGCCGCCAGGCGCCGGAGCTCCTCGGGAGCCTCCTCGTCGCCCTCCTCGAGCAGGCCCTCGAGCCCGAACGCGTGCAGCATCTCGCCCAGCCTGCCGGGGCCGAGCCGCTCGCCGGCGTCGAGGCGGCGGTTCGCCTCGGCCACCCACTCGAACAGGACGGCGCGCGCGGCGGCGGTGTTGAAGTCGTCGGCGAGCTCGTCGAAGAAGCGCTCGGCGAGCTGGTCCAGGTCGGCGGCCGAAGCCGCATCCCGGTCGAGCCGGCGCACCAGCTCGCGCACACGCCCGGCGGCGCGGGCCGCGTCCTCGAGGGTGTCCTCCGTGTAGGCGACCGGCTTGCGGTAGTGCGCCCCCACCATCCACATCAGGAACGCCTCGCGCCCGAACTGCTCGAGCGCCCCGTGCAAGAGGCGGATGTTGCCCACCGACTTGGCCATCTTCTCGTCGCCCATCTCGACCATGCCGTTGTGCATCCAGATCCGGGCGAGCGGGCGGCCGCGGGCGGCCTCGGTCTGGGCGATCTCGTTCTCGTGGTGGGGAAATACGAGGTCGGAGCCGCCGCCGTGGACCTCGAAGTCGACGCCGAGGATCGCCTCGGCCATCGCCGAGCACTCGATGTGCCAGCCGGGCCGGCCGTCCCCCCAGGGCGACTGCCAGAAGGTGTCCTCTCCCTCCTTGCGGGCCTTCCAGAGGGCGAAGTCCTGAGGCGACTCCTTCAGCTCGGTGGCGTCGTCACCCTCCCCCTGCTGCATCTCCTCGAGCGGCCGGTTTGAGAGCTTGCCGTAGCCGTCGAAGCTGGCGACGCGGAAGTAGACGTCGCCGCGCGCCTGGTATGCGTGGCCGCCTTCGACGAGGGCTTCGATCAGCGCGACGATCTCGTCGATGGTCTCGCTCGCCTTGGGCTCGGCGTCCGGCCGGCCTAGCCCGAGGCCGGCTGTGTCCTCGAGGTAGGCCTCGGTCATCTCGCCCGCGAGCCGCTCGCTCGGGACGCCGCGCTCGCGCGCCGCGTCGTAGATCTTGTCGTTCACGTCGGTGATGTTGGCCACGAAGCTGGCCTCGTAGCCCTCGTGCTCGAGGAAGCGCTTGAGCAGCGCGAAGACCACGTATGGCCGCGCGTTGCCGACGTGGACGCGCCCGTACACCGTTGGCCCGCAGGCGTAGATCCCGACCCGGGGAGGGTCGCGCGGCTCGAGCGTGCGCAGCTCGCCGCTCAATGTGTCGTGGATGCGGACCTGGCGCATCGGCGCGAAAGGCTACGCGGAGCACGCGACGGCGGGCGGAGCCCGGTGCTGGGCCGGCTGCGGCCCTAGGCGATCGGCGGACGGCGCTCGGGCCAGCCGAGCTCGCGCTCGAGCTGCGCGGCCAGCGCGAGCAGGCGGCCGTCGCCGTCCGGGGGTCCGATCAGCTGGGCGCCGATGGGGAGCCCGTCGGGGCCCGGGGGTGCGGGGATCGACAGCGCCGGCTGGCCGGTCATGTTCCACACGCCCGTGAAGGGGTAGACCGCCGCCATCCCGAGCAGAGTGCGCATCGCGCCCAGCCCCTCCCACTGCGCCGCTTTCACCGGCGGCCGGGCCGCGGTTGGGGTGAGCAGCACGTCGTGATCGCGGAACAGCTCGTCGATCCGGGCGGCGTGGCGGGCCTCGTCGCGGCGGGCCCGCTCGAGCAGCGGCCGCGGAACGAGGCCTCCGAGTCGGGCGAAGCCGCGCGTGCGCCGCTGCAGGCGCTCCGGGCGCGGGAAGCGTTCCGCGTCCTGAGCGATGCCGGCCAGGTAGCGCGCCACGGCGGCGTCGGATGCGCGGCCGTACGAGGGATCGCGCTCGACGACCTCGTGGCCGAGGCCCCGCAGGGTCTCCGCCAGGCGGTCGATAGAGCTCCGCACGGTCGCGTGGACGCGAGCGGGTTGAGCAGGCGCTTTGAAGGAGAGCGCGATGCGCAGATGGTTGGACTCGTTTTTCGCCGCCGTCAGGTACGGCCGCTCCGGGGTACGGTCAGCCGCCACGTCGAGCAGCAGCGCCGTGTCCTCAACCGTGCGCGTGAGGAAGCCGGCGACGCTCAGGCCGTACCAGTGGCCGGCGAGCGCGCCGAGGGAGACGCGGTCGCGCTGGGGCTTCAGGCCGACCAGGCCGCAGCACGAGGCGGGGATCCGGATCGAGCCCGCGCCATCGGATCCGGTGGCGGCCGCGCAGAGGCCCGCGGCCACGGCGGCGGCGCTGCCGCCGCTCGAGCCGCCGGGCGTGCGGTCGGGATCCCAGGGGTTGCGCGTGACCCCGAAAGCGGGTCCCTCGGTCGAGCCCATGATGGCCAGCTCCGGCAGATTGGTCTTGCCGAGGATCACCGCGCCGGCGGCGCGCAGCCGGGAGACCAGGTCGTTGTCGCGCTCGGCCGGCCCGCCGTGTGCCGCGGTTCCCCACTTCGTCGGCTCACCGGTCACGTCCTCGGTGTCCTTGACGGCGATCGGGACGCCCAGGAGCGGCCGCTCGTCGCCGGCGCCGTGGCGGGCGTCCGCCTGGCGGGCGTCGGCGAGGGCGCGCTCGGCCATGACGGTGCGGAAGGCGTTCAGCTCCGGCTCGAGCCGCCCGATCCGCTCGAGGTACAGCTCGACCAGCTCGGTCGAGGAGACGTCCCCGCGCCGGACCATCTCCGCCTGCCGGGCGACGCCCGCGAAGGCCAGCTCGTCGCGCTCCATGGCCGTGGCAGCCTACCCGCCCGCCTCGAACGCCCGCACCATCGCGGCCCAGGGATCGACAGCGCTATTCGCGGTAGCTCGAGATAGGCGTCGGTCAGCGGACGGTGGCGATGGCCAGCGCGGCCACTCCTTCGCCGCGGCCGACGAACCCCATTTTCTCGCCCGTCGTGAACTTCACGTTGACCGCGGCCGCCGGAAGGCCAACCGCCTCCGCCAGCCGAGCCCGCATCTCATCGCGGTACGGCCCCAGCCGCGGTGCCTCGCAAGCCACCGTGGCATCCACGTTCACGGGAGAGAATCCCGCGTCGGTCACCAGACCCCTCACCAGCCCAAGCAGTTCAAGCGAATTCGCGTCCCGCCAGCGCTCGTCGGTATCCGGAAAGTGAACGCCGATGTCCCCGAGCCCGGCGGCGCCCAGCAGGGCGTCGATGACGGCGTGCGTCAACACATCCGCGTCGGAATGCCCGACCAGGCCCCGCTCGGCCCCCTCCACCCTTACCCCGCCCAACACCAGCGCCCGACCCTCCACCAACCGATGCGAGTCCCACCCGATCCCGGAGCGGCCGCTCATCCCAGTGCCTCCATGCGCCGCATACGCCCCTCGAAGACCGCGATCTCCGTGACCCCCAGCCCGTCCAGCAGCTCCAGCGCCCGCTCGTACTCGTAGCCCAGCTGCTCCGGCTGGTGGGCGTCGCTCGACAGCGCCACCGGCCTGCCGGCCTCCAGGCACATCTCCAGGAACGCCGGCGCCGGGTAGATCTCACCGGCGGGCTTGCGAAGACCGGCGGTGGACACCTCCACCGCCACGTCCGACTCCGCGATCCCGTCCATCGCCCGCTCGTAGAAGCGGCGCAGGTCGCCGTCGGGCACCGGCACGCGGCCGGCGAAGACCTTGACCAGGTCCGGGTGGGCGAGGATGTCGAAGAGGCCCGTGCGGGCCGCCTCCCCCAGCGTCTCGAAGTAGCTCCTCCACACCCTCTCCGGGTCTCGGCCGCGCCAGATGTCCCAGGCCTCCCAGTCGGGCTCGCCGTGGAGGTCGAGCGCGTCGTCGCGCAGGAAGTGGATCGAGCCGACGACGTAGTCCCAGTCGCGCGCCTCGAGCAGGTTCTGAAGCCGGTCCTCGCGGCCCGGCAGGAAGTCGGCCTCGATGCCGAGCTTGAGTCCGGAGCCGCGCACGAACTCGCAGTACTCGTCCACGTCGTCGTGCGCCCAGTGCCGGTACCACGGATGCTGCCAGACGTCGAGCGACTGCACGAAGCGGTGGATGTGCTCGGCCACGCCGAGCTCCTCGATGCCTCGCTCCTCCGCGGCCTCGCGGTAGCGCTCGACGTTGTCGGAGGTGAAGTAGCGCTCGGCCGTCGAGCCGTCCTCGTCGGGACGCAGGTGGACGTGGTAGTCGGTCAGCACCGTTCGCGCAGCAGCGCCTCGGCGAGGCGGAGATCGGTGGGGGTCGTGACCTTGATGTTCTCCGGCGGGCCCTCTACGAGCCGCACGGTCCCGCCGGCCAAAGCAACGAGGGAGGCCTCGTCCGTTGCCTCTTGGTCGGTGTCGTAAGCCCTTCGCAGCGCATCGGCGTGGAAGACCTGCGGAGTCTGAGCGGCCCAGAGCGTGGACCGGTCGGGAGTGTCGCGAATGAGCAGGTCGGAAGCGGAGACGTGCACGGTGTCCGACACCGGAGTGGCGGCGATCGCTCCGTCGACTCCGGAGAGCCCGTCGAGGCAGCGCTTGACGAGATCGGGGGTCACCAGGGGTCGCGCCGCATCATGGATGACCACGACGGTCGCTTCCGGAGCGGCATCGAGCGCATTGCGAACGGAAGCGGAACGGGAAGGGCCGCCTTCGACCCATCCGGGAAGGAGGTGGGATGGGGGCGCCGCGACGACGATGCGGGAGCAGGTGGAGCGGAGGGCATCGAGGCTCCACTCCACCATCGGCCGCCCGGCACAAACGGCGAACGCCTTGGGCCGGTCGGCACCAAGGCGTTCGCCGCTGCCGCCGGCGGGAACGATCCCGACGACGGTCATCAGTTCAATCAGACGGGCTACGCCGTGGCGGCCGCCCCGTTGCGGCTCGTGTGCGCGTCGACGATCAGCTCCTCGAGGTGGCTCTCCGCCTCGTCCTCCTCCATGTCGAGCACGTACATCAGCTCGGACGCGAGGATCTTCTTCGCACGGGTGTACATCTGCTTCTCACCGGTGGAGAGGCCCTTCTCCTGCTCCCGGATCGCGAGGTTGCGAACCACCTCGGCGAGCTCGAAGACATCACCGGTCTTGATCTTCTCGCGGTTGTGCTTGAAACGCCGGTTCCAGTTCTTCGGCATCTGGCTGACGTCGTCGCGGAGGATCGACAACACCTTCTTGACGTCGTCCTCCCCGATCACGCGCCGGAGCCCCGCCTTGTCGGCGTTGCAGCACGGGACCATGACGGTCATGTCGTTATGAAGGATCTTGATGGTGAGGTACTCGCGGTTCTCGCCCAGCACCTCCTTCATCTCCTTCTTGAGGACCTTGCCGGCCCCATGATGGGGATAGACGACCTGGTCGCCGATCTCGTAGACGGCGGGCTCGCGGTCGATCTCGAGGTCCTCGACGTCGAACTCCTGCTCAATCACTGCGTCGCTAATGGTGATTCCCTCCTACGCGTCGCGACGCCCCCGCGGGCGCCGTTCTCTGGTCAGGTTTGCAGATATCGGTCCACGAGGTTGATCTCCTGCAGGCGGCGAAGGCCCTCGCGGATGTCCTTCGCGCGCATGTCGCCGACCCCCTCCACCGACTCCAGCTCCGGATCCGTGGCGGCGAGGATCTCGTCCAGCCCGGTGAACTCGCGCACGATCGACTGCACCACCATCTTCGGGAGGCGCGGGATGCGTCCCAGGATGCGGTGCCCGCGTGGCGAGGCCGGATGGTCGAGGGTATTCAGCTTGCGGTCGTAGCCGAGGAGCTCGGCCAGGCGACCGAAGTCCAACAGGTCCTGGTGCGGCAACCGGGCGAGCGAGTCGAGCACCATGGCGAAGCCCTCCTCGGAGGGCTCCACGATGTAGTCGCGCACGAGCGCCGACTTGTCTGCCGCGACGCCCACCATCGTCTCCTCGAGCTGCATCTCGATCAGCCGTCCCTCGGCCCCGAGCTCGACGATGTAGCGCTCGATCTCCACGGCCATGCGGGTGACGAGCTCGGCGCGCTGGAGAACCGTGAGCACGTCGTGCAGCGTGACGCCGCCCTCGAACTCGAGCGCCGTGAGGCGGGTCGAGACCTGGTCGAGGCGGCTGCGGTACTTGTCGAGCGTGGCCAGGGCCTGGTTGGCCTTGGCCAGCACGACGGGGATGTCCTCGAGGATGTACTTGGCGCCGTCCAGGTAGATCGCGACGACGCTGCGACTGGCCGAGATCGCGATCACCAGCGCGTCTGTCTGCTTCGAGACGCGCTCCGCCGTGCGGTGGCGGGTGCCGGTCTCGAGCGAGAGGATCGTCGGATCCGGCATGAGCTGCACGTTGGCCCAGAGGATCTTGGTGCCGTTCGAGGCGAGGACGATCGCGCCGTCCATCTTTGCCAGCTGGTAGAGCAGCGCGGGCGTGTAGTCGACGTCCAGCTTGACGCCGCCCGACAGCAGGAAGCTCAGCTCCTCCGACTCCCCGATACAGACGAGGGCGCCGGTTCGGCCCTGGACGATGCTGTCGAGACCCTCACGTACCGCCGTGCCGGGCGCCACCATCTCCAGGGCCCTGACGAGCCTTGGTTCCTGCCGGGCTTCGAGCTCCGCGACGTCGTCCCCGGCATACAGCATGAAGGCCAATTCTACGTGAATCGCTCCGGGTTCGCGCCGTTTGGGTAAGCGTTCAGTTCCCCCGCCTCAGACCAGGACGGGCGCGGGCTGACCGCGGATCGAGGCCTGGGCGACCTCGGCGAGGTAGGCGAAGAGCGAGCGGCCCTGAAGCCGGCAGCTCACCGCCGCCGA
>JBOGXT010000810.1:0-2321 GCA_050694635.1 Thermoleophilaceae bacterium | reverse complement strand
CGGCGGCACCGTCGAAGCCGAGCGTCGCCTGGGCCCGCTCACCCAGCTCGCGCCGGTCCGCGCCGAGCAGAGCCGTTACCTCGCGGCGCAGCAGGTCCGGAGACAGCAGGTCCGGCTCCACGACCCTGAGCAGGCCGAGGCGCGCGAACGCGCGCGCCCGGATGAGCTGCTCGCGCCGCGGCCGGACTCGGGGCACGCAGAGCGTCGGGGTACCGCGCGAGGTTGCCTCGCAGAGCGTGTTGTATCCCCCCATGCAGACCAGCGCGTCGACGTGCGAGAACCAGCTGGCGACGTCTGGCTCGTTGACGTGGAACTCGATGCCCGACTCCATCGAGAGCGCTCGCAGCGCGTGGCGCCTCCGGGTGCTCAGCTGGGGACCGCACACGATCACGGCGTCCCACTCGGCGTCCTGCGCCGCCGCCACGAAGCGCTCGAGCAGGCTCCAGCCGTCCTCGCCGCCGCCGGCTGTGGCCAGCACGGTGGGGCGGCGGCCGAGCCGGGTGGCGAACGGCGGAAGCGCTTCCACGGTCACGTCGCGCGCCGGCCCGGGATTGACGACGTAGCCGCAGTAGCGCGACCGCGCGGCGAGCCGCGCCGGAAGCCCGTACTCCTCGACGACGTCGAGCACGCGCGGATCGCCGTAGACGAGCACGCGGTCGATGTAGCGCTCCATCGTCTCGATCACGCCGGTCTGCGACCACTCCTCCGCCACGCTGACGGCGTCGTCGAGGATGTCGCGCAGCCCGAGCACCGCGCGGCCGCCGCGAGCCAGCAGGACGTCGAGGGCGGGGCGCAGCTCGCCCCGGACTCCGGCGGGGTGCTTGTCGATCAGCATCACGTCGGGCCGGAACGACCGGATTACGGCCTCCAGCTGGGCGGCGCGCAGGGCGCGCACCTCGCTGCCGGACATCGGCAGCCGGCGGGCGGAGTAGCGGCCGTTCGCGACCTTCCGGAGGCCCGGCAGCACGAGCACGTCGACGTTCGGCGCCAGCCCGTGCGATCCCAGGTCGTCGCAGCCGGTCGCGAGCAGCACGGAGGCGTTTGGCGCGGCCTCCGTGACGGCCGCGGCGATGGCGAGGTTGCGGCGCAGGTGGCCGAGGCCGATGCCGTCGTGGGAGTAGAAGACGAAGCGCCCGTTCACAGGTGGTTCACACCTTGGTAACGGCCCCTCGGCGGCAAAGTCCCGCCGCTCAGGCGACGGAGTGCGGCATCCGCTCACCCGCCAGGCCGGCGAGCAGGTTGTCCACGGCCATGTCCGCCATCCGCTGACGCGTCGCGTAGGTGGCCGAGCCGAGGTGTGGCAGCACGAGCAGGTTCGGCGCGTCCAGCAGAGGATGCCCGCCGGGAAGCGGCTCGGGGTCGGTCACGTCGAGCGCCGCGCCGGCGATCCGGCCGGCGTGCAGGGCACGGGCCAGCGCCCCGCTGTCCACGATCGGGCCGCGCGCCGTGTTGACCAGGTAGGCGGTCGGCCTCATGCGGGCGAGCGCGTCGTCGCCGATCAGCCCGCGCGTGTCGGGGGTGAGCGGCGAGTGCACGGTGACGAAGTCGGAGCGCTCGAGCAGCCCCTCGAGCGGCACGCCGCCGCTACGGCCGGTGTGCAGGATCTCGCAGTCGAAGCCCTCGAGTCGGCGCGCCACCGCCCGTCCGATGCGGCCGAAGCCGACGATCCCGGCCGTCGCTCGATGGAGGTCGTGGCCGAGCAGGAGCCCGGTCTCCCAGGCGCGCCACTCGCCCTGGCGCACGTAGGCGTCGCCCTCGACCAGCCGGCGCGAGATGCCGAGCATGAGCGCCACGGCCAGGTCGGCCGTGGTGTCGGTGAGCACGTCCGGCGTGTTGCCGACCGGGATGCCGCGCGCCCTGGCCGCCTCGAGATCGACGTTGTCCACGCCGACCGCGTAGTTGGAGATCGCCCGCAGCCGCGGCGCCGCGGCGATCAGCTCGGCGTCGACCGGGTCGGTGAGCAGCGACAGAAGGCCGTCGAGCTCCGGCGCCCGGGCGAGCAGGTCGTTCCGGCCGGGCGGCAGCTGCTCGGGCCAGACCTCGACCTCGTGCTCCGCGGCCAGCCGGTCGACCGCGCCGCCGGGAAGTCGTCGGGTTACGAAGACCCTCATACGATGCTGAGCATGCCACGCCCGAAGATCGCGCTGGTGGCCAACCCCGCCTCACGCTCCGGCAACCCCGACCTGTGCGCCGAGCACCTGCGAGGCTGCGGCGCGGACGTCGAGCTGTTCGAGGTCGACGAGGCCGAGCGCGCCGCGGCCGTCGGAGCCGACCGGGTGGCCGTGGCGGGCGGGGACGGCAGCATCGCGCCGGCGGCCGCC
>JBOGXT010000809.1:0-3359 GCA_050694635.1 Thermoleophilaceae bacterium | reverse complement strand
GTTGCGCACCGCGCGCAGAACCGCCACGGCCGCGTCCGTGGTGGACGTCCCCCAGAGCCCGACCTTCACGTACGCCGCGCCGCAGCGCGCGGCTCCCAGCGCTGCGAGCGCGGCGGTGCCGGGCAGGTTGGGCAGGTCGCCGATGGCGGCGCTCACCGGGCGCTCCGGCGGCACGACCTCGCGGACTCGCTCGATCACGCCCGGGCCCGGGGCGCCCAGTGAGCCCTCGGCCGGATTCTTGACGTCGACGATGTCGACACCCCCCTCGACGGCCAGGCGCGCCTCGTGGGCGTCGGTGACGCTCACGAGCAGCCTCATCCGGCCTCCACACGCGCGCCAAGATTGTCGAAGCTCACGAGCTCCACGTGCCCGCCGCCGGCCAGCTCGGCCTCCACGCGGCGGGCAAGCTCGCGCCCCGCCTGCTCGCCTCCGACGACCCCGTAGACGGCCGGTCCCCACGAGCTCTGTCCCGCGCCGGCTGCACCGAGGCGCAGCAGCGCGTCGACCAAGGCGCCCGCGCGCGGGTGGAACACACCGCCCTGAACCGAAGCGAACGACTCGCCCACCAGCCGCTGGACATCCGTGAGCGCGGCGCCGAACTCGGTCAGGTCGCCCTCGGCAAGCCCGGGCAGCAGCGAGGTCAGTACGAGCTGCGCGATGAGCGCAGCACGGTCGGAGTCCGGGCGCAGCCCCGCGAAGGCCTCCTCCTCCGCCCGCCCGGAGAGCCCCGGCTCGGCCTCGGGGATCGCGAGCACGCAGCGCCATTCGTTCGGCATCGGGTGGCGGGCTAGCAGCGGGGCCGCCTGCTCGACGCCGGGGCGCACGCCGCCCTCCACCACCAGTCCCCCGAGGACGAACGTCCACAGGCCCACCGCCGAACGCGCGCCGCGCCCGGCGGCACGAGCGATCGCCCGCGGCTCGGGTGTCTGCCCGGCCAGCGCGGCCAGGGCGGCCGTGACGGCGAGCGCGAGCTTGGTGCCCGAGCCGAGGCCGACATGCGCCGGGATCGTCTCGAGCACGCGGACCCTTGCGCCGCCCGCGAGCCCGAGCGCCTCCCGGCAGCGCCGAGCGACGGCGAGCGCCCGCTCGGCATCCGGGCCCTCGGCGGTCACGTCGTCGCTCGGGCTCGCCTCCACCACCGCGGCGGGGCGGCTGAGTGCCACGCCCAGCCCACCGAACCGGCGCGCGCGGTGCCCGGCGACGTCGAGCATGCCCATGTGCAGGCGCGCCGGCGCCTCGACACGGACTGTCGTCATCCGCCGCCCACCGCGGCGCGCACGTGTCGTCGCACGAGCTCCATCGCCGCGCGTTCCCGCGGCCCCGCCGTCTTGTCGACGAGCACCTGGAGGCGCTCCACCTCCGCCCGGATCTCCGCAGGCGGCAGCCAGCGCGCGCGCGAGGCGATTATCGATCCCTCGAGCACCGCGTGACGGGCGCGGTTGAAGCCGAGGAACTCGCGCCCGACCCCACGCCCCACGACGTGAGTGGTGACACGTGCGCGCGGCCCGCTCTCGTCGATCGCCTCGACGGTGACCTCACGCCACGAGCAGGCGTCCGCCAGCACGGCCCCGTCGATCGTCGCCGTGGGCCGGGTGGGCGGTTGCGGGTCGCCGAGCGCGGCCTGCGCGAACAACAGGATGTCGTCGGTGAGGTTGACCACCGCCGCGCCCGTCGCACGCAGGTTGCGCAGCGTACGCGTCGAGAGGTACGGCTTGATGACGATGGTCTCGTCTCCCCACTCCACCCCCATCGCGGCGCAGTTGACCGTTCCGTCCGGGTTGATGGTCGTGGTGACCGTCTCGACGATCGCGGCCCCGGGCAGGCGCTCGCTCATCCCCGAAAGGACTGCTCGAGGACGCCGATGTCCACGCCCCCGGCGTGAAAGCTGCGCCCGCTCGACACGCTCGTCAGGCGCACCTCGGCCGGACTGAAGAGCAGCGGGTCGATCTCGTAGAAGTCCCAGCCGGCGCGCTCGAGCACGCTGCCGAACGGCTCGCCGTGGTCGCGCGAGGCCGATGCCGGCAGGCGCGGCACGATCGCCTCGAGCTCCTCGTCGGGGGCGTCGACCGTGAGCTCGACCTGGCCGCCATAGAGCACCGCGTCGTTCGTGCGACCGATCGCCTCCGGGTCGGTTCGGGCAACCGGCGGCAGCGGGCAGCTCCCGAAGCCGCTCACCACGCGCCCGACCTCGAACTCGAGCTCGTGGAGCTTGTGCAGCGCGGTCTCGACGACGCGCGCGGCGACCTGCACGCCGCCGGCCAGGCTCGCGGTCGGCGCGAACAGCAGCGTCAGATCCGCGGCCGTCACGCCGGCTCGCTCGGCCACGTAGCCGGCGACCGGCTCCGGTGGGGGTTCGCGCGTCTCGAGGCACAGCACCGCGGTGCCCGCGCGCTCGTCGGCCTCGAGGTCGTCGTAGAGCTCCTCGGCCCGGATCAGGGCCCGGCCCGGCCCGCTGGCCATCGCGAAGTAGTCGTCGCGATCCAGGCGCCAGCCCGCGTACTGGGACGCCAGACAGGCCAGCGCCGGCCGGTCGGTGACCACGGTGAGCCCGGGGAGCCAGCTGCCCTGGAATACGAGCGGGGTGAACGACACCGTGCCCAGGCCCGCCATGCAGATCTGCGCGAAGCGCCGTCCGGCCTCGAGCCCGCCGAGAACTTCGCTGCCGCAGTCGATCAACCGTGTGCCGCCCGGCAGCGTCGTCACCGTTACGCGCAGGGCGTCGGCCTCGGCGGCGAGGCGGTCGGCGAGCTCCTGGGCGCGATCGTTGAGCGAGAGCGTCACGATCCGGGCCTGAGCATAGGCCCGTCAGGCGTGGGCAGGGATCTCCGGGCGCTCACGAAGCTCGGCGCGGAGCGCGGCGGCGCGCGCTTCGAGGTCAGCGAGAACGGCATCCGGGGACTCCTGCTCGGAGACGAGGGTGCAAACTGGATGACCGGCGGCGATCCGCTCGCGCGGGTGAGGCACGTCGCGGATGCCGCGCGCCGGCCAGCCGTGGGTGTCCCCGACGCGCACGTCCTGGGTGGCGAAGAGGATCGCCTTGCCGGCCGCCCCGCGCGGCGTCGGAGGGGGAGGGGTCGACGGCAGGTGCCCGGCGCAACCCTCCAGGTGGGCGGCGAAGACGCCCACCTCGTGCGCCGCCTCGACGCATTCGAGCGACCCCGTCGGACGCGGGTTGACCTCCACGACCCAGGCACGCTCGCCGTCCCACACGAGGTCTACCCCGAACAGCCCGCGGAGTCCGAACTCGAGCGACAGATGCGCGCAGATCGCCCGCGCGGCGGCGGTCAGGGCGCGCCGCTGCGCAGTCCCGAGCCGCGGCGGCACCACGTTGCCGCACCACGCGTAGCCGCGCGCGCCGA
>JBOGXT010000808.1:0-5509 GCA_050694635.1 Thermoleophilaceae bacterium | reverse complement strand
CTGCAGCGAGAGCTGCGGGCGCTCGGATGGCAGCCGGGACGCGTGGACGGGCTGTTCGGCCCGCGCACGGAGCGCGCGGTCGTCCGCTTCCAGGATGCTGCGGGCCTCAGGGTCGACGGAATCGTCGGCCCCCAGACGCGGCGAGCCCTGAACGGCGCCCGCAGGAACCCGCTGCGGCGGGGCGCCGGATACACGGAGCCTGCCGGCTCGCAACACGTGCGCGAGCTCCAGCGGGAGCTGCGCCGTAGTGGCTTGCGGCCCGGCCCGGTGGACGGTGTCTTCGGTCCGCGGACCGAGGCCGCCGTGATCCGCCTGGAGCACAACCGGGGGCTCCCGCAGGACGGCGTCGTGGACGCTCGCACCCGGCGCGCGCTGTCGACCGGGCGACCGGGAGGCGAGCCCTCACGGCCGGTGGACCGGCGACCCGCCCCGGCTGACCCGACAACCCCGACCACGATCCAGATGACCCGCACCGAACCCCCCGAAGGCGGCGTCGAGTGGCTGGTGATCACAGCTCTCATGGCCCTGGGCCTCGGCGCGCTCGCCGGCCTACTAGTGAGCCGGCTCCGACCGGCTCCGTCTGCGCCCGCGGTCGCGCTGGCGCGCGGCGTCGTGGCCGAGGGGATCGCGCGAGCATCCTCCATCGGCCGCTTCCGCGGCCAGGTGCACGCACTGGTCCTCGGCCGGCGCGGGCTCAGGCGCACCGAGGACGCCCGCTACCTGGTCAGCGACCCCGACAAGCCCCTGCCCTTCTGGGTGGATCATGAGGAGGTGGCTCGGCTGCTCGATCCGGCGGAGGTCGAGCACGTCCCGGCGAAGAGCGACGAGGACCATTCGGAGACGACAGCGGCAGAGCCGGAGACCGCGGCGGCGGAGCCGGACCCCGCCCCGACGCCGGTGCCCGAACTGGTTCGGGTGCTCGGCTACGTGACCGTCGAGACGAACGGAGACCCCAAGGCAAGCGCGATGCCCGAGCAGGCGGCGGAGATCGATTCGCTCTGCGAGCGCCGAGGGTGGCACCTGGTCGAGGTGGTGCGCGACGTGAACGGCGCCGGCGGCGGGACCCTGCGCCGTCCCGGCCTGGTCTACGCGGTAGAGCGCATTGCCAAGGGCGAGGCCTCGTGTCTCGTCGTCTCGCAGCTCAGCCGTCTCAGCCATTCCGCGGCGGAGCTGAGCCGGATCCTCGAGCTGCTCGCCCGCAGCGGCGGGCGGCTGGTGGTCATGGACGTGGGGCTCGACACCGCCTCCGAAGCGGGCCGGATCGCGGCCATCAGCCTCATGAGGGTCGGCTCGTGGGAGCGCCAGCGCGTCCTGGAGAGCACCCGCAAGGGGTTGGCGGCGGCCAGGGCCAGGCGGATCGCCACCGGACGCCCCGCCGTCGAGGACCTGCCCGCCCTGAAGCAGCGCATCGTCGACATGCGCTCCGACGGGATGACGCTCCAGGGAATCGCCGACCAGCTCAACGAGGAGGGCGTCCCCACCCTGCGCGGAGGCCAGAAGTGGAGACCGTCGAGCGTCCAGGCGGCTGCGGGATACCGGAGGCCGAGCCGCAGGGAGGCCGGGCCGGAGAACGGGACGCCGGGAAAGGGGGCGGGTCCGGCCTGGTGAGCAGCGCATAGGTCCCCGAAAGGGGAGCCGTACGCAGCCGCTCGGGTGCGTATGCCGCGTGCCGCTGAAGCCTGCGCCGCGGCCGCCACCGCCTCCGCGTCAGGGCCCAGGACACGGCCGGCAACTCGGCCCGCCGGGTCATTCGCTTCCGCCGCTGCCGCTAGCCGCCGCAGCCGGGCTGGCAGACTTGGCGCACAGATGGGCGACGACCGTCTCAAGGTCCTGGAGGAGCGCACCCGCTACGAGCCCGCCGAGGTGGAGTCGCGCGTGTTCGCCCGCTGGCGCGACGCGGGCATCTTTCACCCCGAGCCCGAGGGCACGGCCGAGGAGAACTACTCGATAGCGGTCCCACCGCCCAACGTGACCGGCTCGCTCCACATGGGCCACGCGCTCAACGGCTCGATCCAGGACCTCTGCATCCGCGTGGCGCGCATGCGCGGACGGAGGGCGAAGTGGATCTTCGGCACCGACCACGCGGGCATCGCCACCCAGCGCCAGGTGGAGAAGGCGCTGGCGGAGGAGGGTACGAGCAAGGAGGAGCTCGGGCGCGGGGCGTTCGCCGAGCGCGTCTGGGAGTGGCGCCGCGTGCACGGCGGCACGATCAACGAGCAGTTTCGCCGCCTCGGCGCCTCACTCGACTACGACGACGAGCGCTTCACGATGGACGACGACTACCAGCGCGCCGTCGCGCTCGTGTTCGTCAGCCTGTACGAGAAGGGGCTCATCCACCGCGACAACTACATGGTCAACTGGGACCCCGGACTACGCACGGCCATCTCCGATCTGGAGGTCGAGCAGCGCACCGTCGAGGACACGCTCTACTCGATCGACTACCCGCTCGAGTCGGGCTCCGGCTCGATCACCGTGGCGACCGTGCGGCCGGAGACGATGCTGGCCGACTCCGGGATCGCCGTGAACCCAGACGACGAGCGCTACTCGCGGCTGATCGGCGAGGCGGCAATCCTGCCGCTCGTGGGCCGGCGCCTGCCCATTGTGGCCGACGAGCACGTGGACCCCGAGTTCGGCACCGGCTCCCTCAAGATCACCCCCGGCCACGACCCGGCCGACTTCGAGATCGGCCGCCGCCACGGCCTCGACGAGGTCACGGTGATCGGCGAGGACGGCCGGATCACCGAGGCCGCCCCCGAGCGCTTCCGGGGCATAGACGTCGACGACGCGCGCGCCGCCGTGGTGGCCGCTCTGCGCGAGGAGGGTTTGATCTCGGGGACGCGCCCGTACGAGCACGAGGTGCCGCACTCGCACCGATCGGGCCGCAGGGTCGAGCCGCTGATCTCGCTGCAGTGGTTCTGCGACATGGACCGGCTGGCGCGGCCCGCCATGGAGGTCGTGCGCGACGGGCGCATCCGCTTCCACCCGGACAAGCCCTGGACCGACGTCTACCTGAACTGGCTCGAGAACATCCGGCCCTGGTGCATCTCGCGCCAGCTGTGGTGGGGCCACCAGCTGCCCGTCTGGTACCGCGGCGAGGAGACCTACGTCGGCGTCGAGGCGCCGGAGGGCGAGGGCTGGGAGCGCGACCACGACGTGCTCGACACCTGGTTCTCGTCGGGGCTCTGGCCCTTCGCCACGCTCGGCTGGCCGAACGACACGCCAGAGCTGAGCGCCTTCTACCCGACCGACGTCCTCTCCACGGGCCGCGACATCATCTTCCTCTGGGTCGTGCGCATGGTGATGCTCGGCATCGAGTTCACGGGCGAGATCCCGTTCACCGACGTGAACATCCACTCGATCATCCAGGCGCCGGACGGCCGCCGGATGTCGAAGTCGCTGGGCACGGGGATCGACCCGCTCGACCTGATCGAGCAGCACGGCGGCGACGCCCTGCGTTTCGGCCTGCTCGCGATGTCGTCGGCGCAGGACGTGCGCTTCAACGAGGGCAAGGTGCAGCAGGGCCGCGACCTCGCCAACAAGCTGTGGAACGCGTCGCGGCTGATCCTGCTGCGGGTGTCGGAGGTCGAGCCCGATCCCGGCGCCGCGCGCGAGCTCGAGGACCGCTGGATCGTGTCGCGGCTCGAGCGGCTGACGGCCCGCGTCACCGAGCTCTACGACGGCTTTCGCTTCTCGCACGCGGCGCTCGATCTCTACGGCGCCTTCTGGTCCGAGCTGTGCGACTGGTACCTCGAGCTGGTCAAGCCGCGCCTCTACCAGGACGACAACCGGGAGGTCTCGGGCGTGCTGCTGTGGGCGCTCGAACGCACGCTGAAGCTGTTGCACCCGGTGATGCCGTTCGTGACCGAGGAGATCTGGTCATACGTGCCCGGCGAGCGCGGCCTGCTGGCCACGGCCGACTGGCCAGAGGCGGACGAGTCGCGGCTCGACGAGGCCGCCGAGGCGGAGGTGGGCCGGCTGATAGAGGCCGTCACCGCGCTGCGGCGCTACCGCGACGAGGTGGGCGCGAAGGGGTCCGCGCCCGTGCGCGGCCGGCTCGCCGCCGACGGCTACGCCGGCGTGCGCGAAAACCTCGCGCGGCTGGCCCGCTTCGAGCTGGTGGGGGACGCCTCGGGCAACGGCGACGTGCTCGCCACCGTTCCGATCCCGGGCGGCGGCGTGCAGGTGCTGCCCTCGGACGCGTTCGACCCGGCCGAGGCCGAGAAGCGGATCGCGGCGCGGCGCGAGCAGCTGGGCGGCGAGATCGAGCGCGCGGAGCGAAAGCTCGCCAACGAGAAGTTCGTGGAGCGCGCCCCCGCCGAGGTCGTTGAGGAGGAGCGCCGCAAGCTCGAGGAATACCGCGACGCGCTGCGGCGCCTGGGCGACGAATGACCTTCCGCCAGGCCGAGGAGTACCTGCTGTCCCTCGAGTTGTTCGGCATGCGGTTCGGGCTCGACCGCATGCACCGGCTGATGACCGTGCTGGGGCTGCCGCAGCGGCGCTTCGCGTCGATCCACGTGGTAGGCACCAATGGCAAGTCGTCGACGGTGCGCTTCTGCGCCGCGATCCTTCGGCGCCACGGGCTGCGGACCGGAAGCTACACCTCGCCGCACCTCGGCTCGTTTCGCGAGCGGATCGAGGTGGGGGAGGTGCCGGTGCCTGAGACGGACTTCGCCGCCGCGGTGACGCGGGCCGCGCAGGCGGCCGAGCTGGTGAACCGCACGGCGGAGCCGGACGACCAGGTCACGCAATTCGAGGCGCTGACCGCCGCCGCGTACCACGAGCTGGCGCGGCGCGGGGTGGAGGTGGCGGTGATCGAGGCCGGGCTGGGAGGCCGCTTCGACGCCACGAACGTGATCCCGTCGAAGGTCCAGGTGCTCACGTCGGTGGGCCTCGAGCACACCCGCTGGCTGGGGCCGACCCTGAAGGACATCGCCGCGGAGAAGCTGGCGGTGGTGCGCGACCAGGGGACGCTGGTCACGGGCGAGCTGGACGAGGTGTCGCGCTCGGTCGCCGCGCGGGTCGCGCACGATCGCAACGCCCAGATCCTGCCCGCACGACGCGACATGGGAGTGGCGCTGGGCGCGCCTGGCCGCTTCCAGCGCGGCAACTTCGCGATCGCCGCCGCCGCCGCCGAGGCGTTTCTCGCTCGCCCGCTCGACCGGGCGGCGCTCGAGGCCGCGGCCCGCGAGACGAGCATCCCGGGACGGGTCGAGATCGTCGCGCGCGAGCCCCTCACCGTCTACGACGGCGCCCACAACCCGGCCGGCGCCCGCGCGCTCGCCGAGTCGCTCGGCGACGTGCTGGGCGAGCGCCGTGCCCGTGTGGCCGTCATCGGCGTCCTCGAGGACAAGGACGCGGCCGCGATGCTCGCCGAGCTGCTCCCGCACGTCGACGGCGCCGTCTACACGCGCTCGCAGAACCCGCGCTCCCTGTCGCCGGCCACCCTCGCCAGCCTCGCCGAGAAGCTCGCCGGCCCGCCGGCCGAGACTGTGGCCGACCCGCGCGCGGC
>JBOGXT010000807.1:0-6494 GCA_050694635.1 Thermoleophilaceae bacterium | reverse complement strand
GTCGGCGTGCGAGACGCCGCCGCGGGCCAGTCAGCGCATCCGCGAGGCCGGCGCACCGACCCCGGCCGCGGTCGCAAGGTCGTCCTGATCACCGGCACCAGCAGCGGATTCGGCCGGCTCACCGCTCTAATGCTCGCCCGCGAGGGCCACGAGGTCTATGCCTCGATGAGACACCTACAGCATCGGAACGCCGCTGCCGGCAGAGAGCTGCGGCGCGTCGCGCGAACGGAGCGTCTGACGCTCGACGTCGTCGACATCGACATCCGCCGCGAGCGCTCGGTGGAGTCCGGCGTGCGGCAGGTGCTTCGCCGCGCCGGCCGCATCGACATGCTCGTCAACAACGCGGGCATCTTCTATCCGGCGCTGCTGGAGACGCAGACCGTCGCCCAGATCCAGGAGGTCTTCGACACCGACGTCTTCGGCCAGCTGCGCATGAACCGCGCCGCCCTGCCCACCATGCGCGACCAGGGAGAGGGACTCGTCGTCCAGATCACGTCCGGCGTCGGGCGGATCGCGTTCCCGTTCCAGGGCGCCTACAACGGTGCGAAGTGGGCGATGGAAGCGATGGCGCAGGCCAGCCGCTACGAGCTCTCTCAGAGCGGCGTGGACGTTGTCATCGTCGAGCCTGCGGCCTACCCGACCGACTTCATCGACAACGCGCGGATCTACTACCGAAACTATCTGCGGCGCCTGTCGCAGGCGACGCCCGTCGTCGGCGCGAATACGGTGAGCTCGCGCGCCGCGTCGAGAACGAGCTCCAGGAGCCGCCCGAGCCCGATCCCCAAGAGGTCGCCGACGCGGTGGCCCGGCTGGCACGCACGCCCGCCGGACGGCGACCGCTTCGCACGCTCGTCGGCGATCAGGTCGCTTCGCTCGAGGAAATCAACGCCGTGCACCAGAGAATCCAGGACGAGATCATGCGCCAGGCGGGCTACGGCGACCTCATCGGGGTCCAGCCGTAACGCAGCAGATTTCGAGAAGACACCCGTCCCGCCGCGGGCTAGCGTGGCCGCGTAGGCGATGAGTTTCCGGGGCCGCGGCGGTCGTACCTCTCACGACCACACAAGGACGTAGAACGGAGATCCAAGTGCAGACGGTGACTTCGAAGGACGGCAGCCGCATCGCCTACGACCGCCTCGGCTCAGGCCCGGCGGTGATCCTCGTCGGCGGCGCGCTCGGCTACCGCAAGTTCAAGAAGATGGAGGAGCTCGCGAGGCTGCTCGCCGATCGCTGCACGGTGATCAACTACGACCGTCGCGGGCGCGGCGACTCGACGGAGGTGAAGCCGTTTGCGCTCGAACGCGAGATCGAGGACATCGAGGCGCTGATCGAGGCCGAGGGCGGCTCGGCTTCGCTCTGGGGCTGGTCGTCGGGCGGAGCGCTGGCGCTTCGCGCCGCGGGCACCGGGATCGCGGTCGAGCGGGTCTCCGTCTACGAGGTCCCGTTCATGGTCGATCCCGCGGCCAAGCGGCCGACGCCCGACTACGGCGAACGGCTCGACGAGCTGGTCGCGGCCGGCGACCGAAACGGCGCCGTCAAGCACTTCATGCGCAACGCGGTGGGCATTCCGGCGCCGTTCGTGGCGCTGATGCCCCTGATGCCGATGTGGAAGGGGCTGAAGGCCACCGCCCACACCCTCCCCTACGACTGGGTGGCGCTCGGCAAGCACACGATGTACGGCGCGCCGCTGAACGCCGAGGAGTGGGCCTCGGTCACGGCTCCGACGCTCGTCGCCCACGGTGCCAAGAGCCCGGCCGTGCTGCGGCAGGGCTCGCGCGCGCTGGCGGAGGTGCTGCCAAACGCCGAGCTGCGCGAGCTCGAGGGCGTCGGCCACAACGTGAAGATGAACGTGCTGGCGCCCGCGCTGACCGAGTTCTTCGCCGGTATGAACGGGTCCGCGAGCAGAGAGGCATCCGAGTGACGCGTCATCTGGCCCGTCTCGCCGACGTCGCCTACCGCCGCCGCGGCCGCGTGGTGCTGGCCTGGATCGCGGCGGCGGTCGTGATCATCGGGGTGGGCTCCTCACTGGCGGGGGAGTACAACGCGGACTACAACACACCGGGATCGGAGTCGAAGGCGGCGAGCGATCTCACCGAGCAGCGCTTCGGCGGCTACTCGGGCCAGGAGATCTACGTCGTCTGGAAGGACGAGGCCGGCGCCACGCGTCCCGCCGCCAAAGAGCGCGTCGACGCCTTCCTCGCCGAGGCCAAGCAGGTCGATCACGTCGCCGAGCAGACCCCGACCCGGGTCTCCGAGGACGGCACGATCGGATCTACCACGCTCCCGTTGACGGTCGCGGGCTGGGACGTCCCCAAGGAGGACGGCGAGAAGCTGATCGCCGCCGCGGAGGAGAACAGCGGCGACGGGCTGGAGATCAAGCTCGGCGGGGATCCGATCTACGCCGCGCAGGAGCAGACCAGTCCCGAGGGGATCGGGTTTCTCGGCGCCGCGATCGTGCTGCTGATCGCCTTCGGCTCGCTGGTCGCCGCCGGCCTGCCGCTGGCGATGGCCCTCGTCGGTCTGGGCATCTCGTCGGGAGGCCTGATCCTCCTGCTCGCCAACGTCGTCGACGTCCCCGACTGGACCACGGCGGTGTCGGGGCTGATCGGGATCGGGGTCGGCATCGACTACGCGCTGCTCGTCCTGACCCGGTTCAGAGCGGCGATGAACGCGGGCAAGGACCGCCACGACGCCGTGGTGGAGGCCGTCACCACCGCGGGGCGCAGCGTGATCATCGCCGGCGGCACGGTGGTGATCGCCGTCCTCGGCCTCTTCCTGACCGGCCTGCCCTACATGTACGGCGTCGCCATCTCGGCGTCGCTGGCCGTCCTCGTCGTGATGCTCGCCGCGGTCACCCTGCTCCCCGCGCTCCTGTCATATCTGGGGCCGAGGGTCGACCGCCTGCGGATCCCCTTCCTCGGCCGCACCCTGAAGGCGGAGGGACACGGCGAGTCGCCCGCGGCGCGATGGAGCCACGCGGTCCAGCGGCGTCCCTGGACGGCCGCGATCGCCGCGACGGCGGTATTGCTCGCGCTGGCAGCCCCCGCGCTCGGTATGCGCCTCGGCTTCCCCGACGCCGGCAACGACCCGCCGAACACCATGACCCGCCAGGCCTACGACCTGAACACGGAGGGATTCGGACCCGGCACGAACGGGCCGCTGGTGATCGCCGCCGAGCTGCCCGATCCGGACGCGAAGGCCGAGATCGACTCCTTTGCCGAGCGTCTTCGCGGCGAGTCCGGAGTCGCCTTCGTCAGCGATCCGCAGATCAACCGGGCGGGCGACGCGGCGATCGTCACCGTGATCCCGACGGGCTCCCCGCAGGACGCGCAGACGCAGGACCTGGTGACCAGGCTCCGCGAGGACGTCGTGCCCGAGGCGCTCGGCGCCACCGGCATCACCGCCGAGGTCGGGGGCGTGACAGCGGCGCTCGAGGACCAGAGCGAGTACATCACCGACCGCATGCCGCTGTTCATAGCCGGCGTCGTCGGTCTCTCCTTCCTGCTCCTGCTCGTCGCCTTCCACTCACCGCTGATCTCGCTCAAGGCCGCGGTGATGAACCTGCTCTCGGTCGGCGCCGCCTACGGCGTGATGACGCTGGTGGCGAAGGGCGGGACGGTCGGCGAGCTGATCGGGATCGATCACGAGGTGCCCGTGGCGCCGTTCATGCCGGTGATGATGTTCGCGATCCTGTTCGGCCTCTCGATGGACTACGAGGTGTTCCTGATCTCGCGCATCCGCGAGGAGTACCTGAAGCACGGAGACACGCGACGGGCCGTCGCGGACGGCCTGGCCAAGACCGCGCGCGTCATCACCGCGGCCGCGGCGATCATGGTCGTCGTCTTCCTCGCCTTCGTGACGTCGCCGGAGGTCTTCCTGAAGCTGTTCGGGATCGGACTCGCCACGGCTGTCTTCCTCGACGCCACCGTCGTGCGGATGGTGCTCGTCCCCGCCGTGATGCAGCTACTCGGGAGCCGCAACTGGTGGATCCCGGACTGGCTGGAGCGGCTCCTGCCGCGCCTGGACGTCGAGCGCGTGGCGGTCGGTGCCGCGGAGGGACGGCCCTAGCGGGATCGGAAGCCACACCCTCGCCCCGCTACGAGCGACGCCAGACGACCGCCGGCCGGGGGGCGTGGTCGGCATCGAAGTCCCAGTCGCGCGGCCCCTCGACGATCCGCCCGTCCTCGATCGTCAGGACGCGATCGGACCCATCGAGCGAAACGGTGACCGCCCGCTGCCAGGGGTCCCAGTCCTTCACCTCGAGCGCCTTGCCGTCCAGGGCGAGCCGCGGTGCATCGGCGTACCGCAGCGGCAGGCGCCGCAGGGGCGAGAAGCGCAGCGCGAGCTCGGCAGCCCGCTGTTCGGACCTGTAGCTCCCTTCGACCCTGCGAGCTTGGAGCGGTGCCCCCTCCCAGCGGAGAAGGAACGGCCTTCGAGTGCCGACGTCGCGGCTCAGGTTCGACCTGAGCCTGCTTCCACGCACGCGTACGACCTCGAACGTCGCCCGGTCAAGCTGCCCGCCTTCATCCTCCGTGCCCCAGCGCCCCTCCCCCACACCGGTGAGGACATCGAGGAGCGCGAAATACGCCTCGCGAGTGTCTTCTGACAGATAGAGGCCGCCGGTTCGGAAGTACCAGGTCTTGAGAGCACTGGCGAGGTTGTTCACGTCCCCACGCGAGATGGTTCCGCCGCGCGGCCGCGCGTACTTGGCGAGTGGCTCGAGCGCGGCCCACAACGCGCGATAGCGCTGCAGGCGGGCCTCCCGAAGCTCTGCGTCGTACTTGAGCTTGAGCTCGCGCAACGACTTGGCCCAGTACGCGACGAGACCAACGACGCCGGTGACGAGGGCGGCAACGAGCTCCCACATGGCCTACTCAGCTTATGACCGGCCGGCCGATTCCAATTTCCCGTTCGCCGTGACACCTCGTACGGTCCTGGCGTGGGCTCAACGCGCCTCCTTCTCGCCATCGCGCTGGCTACCGCGATCGCCGCCTGTGCCGACGACGAAGGGCAGCCTTCCATCGACCCCGCGCCCGGCCCGTCGCGGGAGCAACCGGTGAGGCCGGTTCCCGAGGATGAGGCACCGCCGCCGCGCGAGCGGGGCTCGATCGTGGTGCCGGAGATGGACCGCACGCCGCCGCAGCCCGCTGTCCGGCTGGCGGGCGCGCGGGCGACACTCGATCGAAGCGCGCCACAAGTGCTCGTCCCGCGAGACGAGCCGATCACGGTCACGGTCGTCGGTCGCGACCGCTACGGCGGGATGGGAAGGGCGCGGGTCGCCATCAGCGCTCGGCTGACCTGCCTTGGCGGCGCGGGAAGGGTCGCTACCGAACCGTTCATCCGATACGTCCCGCCGCCGCAGGTCGTCCGCATCCGCATCACGCCGGGCACACGCACCAGAACGCAGCTGAGCCGTACGGTGACCCAACGCTTCGGCTCCGCCGAGTGCAAGGGCGGCACACTCGAACGGTTCAGTGGCCAGGCCTGGGCCGACACGACCAACGCGTCCGGGCTTGACGCGACGAGCAGGCACATCCACTTTGCGAGCCGGTAGGAGTAGTGATGGCCGTGGTGCCCGGCACCTTCGCGCCGGTTCCACGCGCCAGCGGGCGAACCATCACCTCCGCACAGACGCTCGCCCCGATCACGATCTCCGCCCCTCCTCCGGGCAGGGGGCGGAGCAGATCGACCGAGCGCTCATGCCGATCGTCGCCCGCGTCCAAGAACGCGATCACGACGTCGGCGTCGAGCGCTACTCGCGCCACTCGCGACGCAGCTCGCCGAGATGCCCTGGCGGACAGGTCCCTGCCGGCAGGCAGCCGGCGAAACGGCGGACAAGGTCATCGGCCCGCTCGAGCTCGATGCGGCCCTCGCCAGCGGCCCGGACGACTACATCGTCTCCCGCCGCGAGTCCGACCTCGCGCAGCACCTTCACCGGGATCGTGATCCGATGCTTGCGGGACAGCTTGCTCATCGCTTTACCAACCTACGACATTGGTAAAGGAATCGGGGCGACTGGATCAACTCGGCTCTACGACTGGCGCCCACGCGGGTTTGCGTCGGAGATTGCGTCGGAAACCACCGCGTGAGCGAGCGCCCTGAGTGATTGTGGACTGTCGCTCGGCCCGCTTAGGCGTTGTCGGTGTTTGGCCTTTATGCGCTCCCATCCACGCTGTGCCTCTTGGGTAGCCGCGGGTATGGGCCGCCGCTGTTCGTTGCGTTCAGCCACGCGTGCGAGGCCGTTGCTGCGGCGCGCCCGCAGCAGCATGCGGTTGTACTCGTAGCCACTCATGTTCCAGTAGCGCTCCCGAGCTCGCTCGCACTCCTTCTCGATCTGCTCGGGAGTCATATTTTCGACTCGCTTGCGGGCGCGATCGCACGCAACGCAGTACCAGTTGGACACGAGCTGCTCAGTACCGCCGCAGTTCTTGCACGGTCGGCCGTGGTAGCGCTTCTCGCCGGCCGCTTTGGCTGTCTGTCGCGGCGTCAGGAGG
>JBOGXT010000806.1:0-1881 GCA_050694635.1 Thermoleophilaceae bacterium | reverse complement strand
ACCAGCGACTCGGTGACGCGCTCGCGCTGGCTCGGCGGCTCGGCGGCGTCGGCGACCTCCGGTGTGCTGACGGCGATGAACTCCCACTCGCCGTTGAGCAGCGGCACCTCCTGCGGGCGGCGGCTGGCCCAGTGCAGGCACAGCCGCAGCGAGAGGCGTCCGGAGCGCATCGCCTGCACGCGCTCGTCGGGGGTCATGGCCCACAGGCGGCGCTTGGCCTCCTCGAACTCCGGGTCCCGGCGCAGCCAGGTCCCGAAGGCCTCGAACGCGGTCATGGGCTGCTGGTGGTCGGTCATCGTCGCGCTCCTTCCTCGTTGTTCGCTGGTGGTTGTGGTGGCGCGGGCGGGTGGGTTGCCCGGCCGCGCCTTAGTCGCTGGTCGCTAGAAGGCGATGTCGTCGCTGGGTGTCGACGCCGCGGCCGGCTCGGCGGGCTCCTGGCCGCGCGGGCGGGCGCCGTACTCGAGGTCGACGTTGTGGACCTCGATCGCGACGCGCTGCTCGCCCGAGCTCGTCTGGTACGGGCGCGGCTCGAAGCGGCCGCTGAACGTGACGGCCTGGCCCTTGACCAGGTGCTCGGCGGCGGCCTCGGCCTGCCCCTCCCAGAGGATCAGGTCGACGTAGACGGGGTCGCTCTTTCGGTCGCGGCGGTCGCTGGCCACCGAGACGGTGGCGACGCTCTTGCCGTTGCGGGTGCTGCGCAGCTCGACGTCGCGGGTCAGGCGGCCGTTGCCGGTGAGGGTGAGCATCTGTGGTGCCTCCTTGTGGGTTGGGGTGAGGTGGCTGACGGAGACGGGCTATGCCGGCCACTGGTCGAGCGGAGGGCGAGCGCAGCGAGTGGACGGGTCGGCGAGCTATTCGACGCAGCCCTGCCGGAGGCGGGCGATCCAATCGCGGGCGTAGCCCGCCGTCGCTCTAAGGAGAATCGTTCGCCGACCTGCCGCAGCTCGAGCCAGGGCCGGTGATGCTCAGTCGCAGGCAAGCCCACCTCGCCACCCGGCCCACGGGACGGCTGCCACGGCGGCCTCGCCCTCGCCACGGCTGCCGACCACTCGACGATCGCGCTGCACGCGACCGGCGTCAGGCGCTGTTGCCGTCGGACCCCTTGGGCGGCCGGCCGACCGGCGGCGGCTCGGAGCGGTACTGCTCGACGTCGATCGTCAGCCACATGGGATGGCTGGTGCCCTCCCCCTGCACCGGCCGAGGGAAGTGCCTCTGGCGCGTGAGCTGATGCACCCGCCCGCGGCTCAAGCCGTAGCGGCGCGCGATCTCCGCACGGTCGACCAGGCCGCCGGTCGCGGCCAGGATGCTCCACGCCGCGTGCGCGATCTTCTGCTGATCGTCGCTGGCCGTCACGAGCACGCTGCCCGCCCCGATCCTGGCGAGACGGCCCCGCGCGACCGCGTAGCGGACAGCGACGGGAGACCAGCGTCGTAGGGCACGAGACGAAGTTCGAGACGGCGCACGATGACGCCAGCGGTTACGGTGACCATGCATCGGGAGCCCAAATCTCCTGCTGCCACGCCCCCGGCCGTTGGCGCGGCGCGGGGGCACTCAGTTGAAAGGTGTACTGCGCAGCCTACGCCATCACGAGGCGGCAGATGTATGCAGGTTTTTCAGCCAGCGGAACCGCTCTCCTGCATAACTCTGGCGGGAAACCTCTTGCGCTAGCGGCGCAGGTTCTACAGCGAGCCGAGCTCGCCGGCGCCGAGCCGCTCTGCGAGCGCCCGGGCGCCGTCCGCGCCCGTCACGGTGAAGGTGTACTCGTCGCTGGCGGTGCCGCGCACGCGAACGTCGACGCCGCTGGCCTGGCTGACAGCATCCTCCAGGCGGCGGGCGAAGGCGAGCTGTTCGGCGCTGGGCGCCGGCCGCGGCGCTCGGGCC
>JBOGXT010000805.1:0-15212 GCA_050694635.1 Thermoleophilaceae bacterium | reverse complement strand
ACCTGCTTGGGCTCCTGCGGCGTCGCCGACAGCGAGCCCATCGTGCGGCCGTGGAAGGCGCCCTCGAGGACGACGAAGTCGCCGCCCCTGCGACGCCGGCGCGCAAGCTTGAGCGCGCACTCGATCGCCTCGGTGCCGGAGTTCGTGAAGAAGACGCGCCCGCCGAACGACGCGTCCGACAGGTGCTTCGCGAGCCGCATGGACGGCTCCGTGTAGAAGAGGTTGCCGACATGCATGAGCCGGCCGGCCTGCTCGCGGACCGCCTCGACGACGCGCGGGTTGCAGTGCCCGAGCTGGACGACGCTGATCCCGGTGAGGAAGTCGAGGTACTCGCCTCCCTCGTCGTCCCAGAGGCGCGTGCCCTCGCCGCGCACGAACTCGACCGGGTTGCGCGCGTACGTGCCCATCACGGCCCGGCGCTCGCGCGCCTGGAGCTGCTCTAGGGCCACAGCTTCGTCCCGCTGCCCTCGTCCGTGAACAGCTCGAGCAGCAGCGAATGGGGCTGGCGGCCGTCGACGATGTGGGCGTTGCCCACGCCCGCGGCGAGGGCGTGCAGGCAGGCCTCGAGCTTCGGGCGCATGCCGCCGCCGACCTCGCCGAGCCGCTCGCGCACCTCGACCGCGGTGGCCTCCGAGATGCGACTGGAGGGGTCCTCCGGGTCGGCCCGCCAGCCCTCCACGTCGGTCAGGAAGATCACCTTGAACGCGCCGAGCGCCTCGGCCACGGCGGCCGCCGCGGCGTCGGCGTTGACGTTGTACGAGTTGCCCTCGGTGTCAGCGCCCACCGACGCCACGACCGGGATGTAGTCCTCGGCGATGTGCAGCAGAACGTCGGCGTCCACGCGCTCGATCTGGCCGACGAAGCCGATGTCGGTCTCCCCCGCCGCGAGCTGCTTTCGCACGGTGAACAGCAGGCCGTCGTCGCCGCAGAGGCCCACCGCCGGCTGCCCGTGGCGGTTGATGCGCAGGACGATGTCCTTGTTCTGCTTGCCGACCAGGACCATCTTCGCGACCTCGACGGTGGCCTCGTCGGACACGCGCAGCCCCTCGACGAAGCGGACCTCCATGCCGAGCCGCTCCATGTAGCGGGTGATGTCCGGGCCGCCGCCGTGCACGACGACCGGGTTCATGCCGACGTACTTGAGCAGCACCACGTCGCGCGCGAACTCCTCCTTCAGCGCCGGGTCCGTCATCGCGGCGCCGCCGTACTTGATCACCACCGTCTCGCCGTGGAACTGCCGGATATAGGGCAGCGCCTCGAGGAGGGTGGCCACGTCCCTCATGACGTGTAGTCCGCGTTGTAGCTCACGTACTCGGGGCTGAGGTCGCTGAAGAAGACCTCGGTCTCGCCGCCCTCGCCGGGCATCGTCAGGACGTACTCGACCTCGCGCCCGTTCACCAGCTCGGCCGGGGCCGGCTCCACCGCGTCGCCCGCCGAGACCACCTGGTGGCCCTCGATCTCGAGGTCGGCCACGAACGGCTCGCCGGCCGGCCAGGCCTGCCCGGCGGCCTGGAGCAGGCGCCCGAAGTTCGGGTCGCCGCCGTGCAGGGCCGACTTCACGAGCGGCGAGTTGGCGATCGAGCGCGCCACCGGCTCGACCCCGTCGGGCCGCCCGTTCACCACGATGCGCCCCACCCGCCGCGCGCCCTCCCCGTCGGCCACGATCTCGAGCGCGAGCTGGCGCATCAGGGCGTCCATCGCCTCGCCGAGCCGCAGCTCGTCGGCGCTCTCCGGCTCCACGGCGACCCCGGAGGCCCCGTTGGCGAGCGCGAACACGGTGTCGCTGGTCGAGAGCTGGCCGTCCACCGAGATGCGGTCGAAGGAGCGCTTCACGCACACGCCCGTGAGCAGCTCGAGCGTCTCCTGGCGCAGCGCGGCGTCGGTCTGGACGAAGCAGAACATCGTCGCGAAGCGGGGCTGGATCATCCCGGCGCCCTTGGCCTGCGCGGCCAGCCGAACGCGGCCGCCCTCGAGCTCCACCTCGAGGCAGGCGCGCTTCGGGCCGCTGTCGCTCGTCAGGATCGCCTCCGAGAACGAGCCGGCGTCGCCGTCCAGCGCCGTGCACGCCTCGCGCACGCCGGCCAGCACCCGCTCGCGCGGCAGCTCGTGGCCGATCACCCCCGTCGAGGCCACGCCCACCTGCCCCGGCTCGACGCCGAGCTCGGCCGCCGTGGCCGACTGCACCGCCGCCGCCGTCTCGAGGCCGCGCTGCCCGTCTCCGACGTTGGAGCAACCCGAGTTGACGGCCAGCGCGCGCAGCCGGTCGAGGTCGGCCTGGCGCGAGACGATCACCGGCGCGCCGACCCGGGCGTTGGTCGTGAAGCGCGCCGCGGACACGGTGTCCGGCTCGTGGGACACGAGCACGCCCACGTCGAGCCCCTCGGCCTTGATGCCGGCGGCCACGCCGGCGGCGCGAAAGCCGGCCGGCAGGGCGTGCGGCTCGGCCTCGCGGGCGTGGCCCGGCGCGTCCACCCAGCGCGAGCGGAAGAACGTCATCCGAGCCCCTCGGTCTCCGGGAGTCCCAGCATCAGGTTCAGGTCCTGCACGGCCTGGCCGGCGGCGCCCTTCCAGAGGTTGTCGATCGCGCAGAACGAGAGGACGCGCTCGCCGGCCACCGTGACGTAGACGGTCGCCCGGTTCGTGAAGCGCACGTCGCGCGTGTGGGGCGGCTCGTCGAGCACCTCCACGAACGGCTCGTCGGCGTAGGCGCGCGCGAACAGGGCGCGCGCGGCGTCTCGGGCGAGCGGCTCGGTTGGCGTGGCGTAGCAGCTGGCGAGCAGGCCCTGGTCGATCGGCAGCAGGTGGGGCACGAACGAGAAGCGCACGCCCGGCAGCTCCTGCTCGAGCTCGGCCAGATGGCGGTGGCCCTCGGTCTTGTACGGGTTGACGTTGTCGGTGGCGGAGACGAAGTGGGTCTCCTCCGTGGCCTCCCGCCCCGCGCCCGACACGCCCGTCTTGATGTCCACGACGGCCTCCTCGAGCAGTCCCTTGAGGGGCAGCAGCGCGAGGATGGCGGCGGTCGAGTTGCAGCCCGGGCCGGCGACGAGCTCCGCTTCGCGGATCTCGTCGCGGTGCGCCTCCGGCAGCCCGTATACGGACTCGGCCAGCAGCTCCGGCGCCTCGTGCGGCTGGTACCAGTGCTCGTAGCTCTCGCGGTCGAGCCGGAAGTCCGCCGAGAGGTCGACCACCTTGAGCCCGCGCTCGCGCAGCGCCTTCACGGCCGGGGCGGCGGCCCTGTGCGGGTAGCCGACGAGCGCGGCGTCGGCCCGCGCTGCGATCGCGTCGGGGTCGAAGGCCTCCAGCTCGAGCGGCACCCGGTACGCGGGATAGATCTCGTCGTGGCGGCGCCCCGCATCCGAGCGCGCCGTCACGGCGGTGAGCTCGATCGACGGATGGCGCCGCAGAATCGCGGCGGCCACCGCACCGCCGAAGCCGGCGGCGCCGATGACGGCCACGCGGTGGTCAGGCACGCAGCCGCCCCCCGATCTCCTCCAGCTCGCGCTCGATCGCCTCTCGCCGGCGGGCCACCTCCTCGTCGGTCAGCGTGCGGTCGGGCGCCCTGAACTCGAGCCGCAGCGCGAGCGACTTGTTCCCCGCACCCGCCTGCTCGCCGCGGTAGAGGTCGAACAGGGCCACGGCCGCGAGCAGCTCGCCCCCGCCCGCCCGGATCGCCTGCTCGACCTCGGCCGCCGGCACCTCCTCGGGCACCACCACGGCGATGTCCTGCAGAACGGAGGGGAAGCTCGTCACGTCGGTGTAGCTGTCATCGCACTCGGCCCTCAGCTGGAGCACCGCCTCCACGTCGATCTCGAAGCCGGCCACGGGCCCGGGCACCTCCCAGTCCCGCGCGACCAGCGGGTGCAGCTCGCCGAGCCAGCCGAGCTTGCGCTCCCCCGGCCCGAGGATCGACGCCGCCCGCCCGGGATGCAGGAACGGCCGCCCGCCCTCCTCCGCCGTCCACTCGACACCGCCGGCCTGGAGCAGGGCCTCGAGCAGCGACCGCGCCGCGTACAAGTCCGCCGCCCGCGCGGGCGTGCGCCAGCCGCCCGGCGCGGCCTCGGTGAGGAGCACTCCCATGTGGTGGCGCTCGAGCGCCGGCAGCCGGCCGCGCGGCGCGTCCGCCGGCGCGGCGTCCAGCTGCTCCGACGGGCGATACACGTGCGCCGACTCGAACAGCCTCACCGCCGAGCGCCCGTGGGCCGCGTTGTGACGGGCGGCGTCGAGCAGACCCGGCAGGAGCAGCGGGCGCATCACGCTCTGCGTCTCGCTCAACGGGTTGTCGAGCCGCAGCAGCGGCACGTCGTCGAGCCGCAGCCGCTCGATCGCAGCCGGCGAGGTGAAGCTGTAGGACACGCACTCGTCGAGCCCGCGGTCGCGCAGCAGATCCTCGAGCCGCCGGCGCAGCCGCTGGCTTGGGGTCAGCCGGCCGATCGCGAGGCGGCGGGCGGGCAGCGTCGTGGGCAGTTTGTCGAGGCCGTGGATGCGCGCCACCTCCTCGATCCGGTCGGCCTCGCCCCGGACGTCGCTGTCGCGCCAGGCCGGCGTCATCCAGCCCGTGCCGGGCAGCAGCTCGAAGCCGAGCCGGGTGAGGATTCCCTCGACCGTCACGGGATCGATCCGTTCGCCAAGCAGCTTCTCCATCCGCTCGTGGCGGAGGGGTCCCACCACTAGGCCGCGCGGCTGCGGATAGACGTCCACCGTCCCGGGGACCACGCGCGCGCCGCACAGCTCGACCATCAGCCGCGCGGCGAGCCGCTGGCCGGCCATGGCCAGGTCCGGATGCAGCTGCTTCTCGAAGCGCGCCGACGCCTCCGTGCGCAGGCCGAGGGCCTTCGAGGTGCGCATGATGTTCGGCCCCACCCAGGTGGCGGCCTCCATCAGCACCCGCGTGGTCCCCTCCGACACCTCGGAGATCTGGCCACCCATGATCCCGGCGATCCCGCTGGGGCCTTCGGCGTCGCAGACGAGCGCCGCCTCGGAGTTGAAGCTGCGCTCCACGTCGTCGAGCGTGACCATCGTCTCGCCCTCGCGCGCTCGCCGCACCATGATGCGTCCACCGCGCACGCGGTCGAGGTCGAAGGCGTGCAGCGGCTGGGAGCAGGTGAGCATCACGTAGTTGGTGATGTCGACGACGTTCGAGATCGGGCGCTGCCCGGCGGCCATCAGCCGCTGCTTCAGCCACGGTGGCGACGGGCCGATCTTCACGTCCTCGAACACGTGCGCGGTGAAGCGCAGGCAGATCTCGGGGTCGATCTCGATCGCGATGTGATCATCGGCGGAGTCCTCGCCGACGGGCTCGGCGTCGGCCGCCGTGGGGTCCTCGGCCAGCGGCGCGGCGGTGGCGGCGTGCAGGTCACGCGCGACGCCGTAGACGCCCATCGCGTCGGGCCGGTTCGGCGTGATCTCGATCTCGATGACCTCGTCCGCGATCGGCAGGTGCTCGGCGAGCGGCGCTCCCACCGGCAGCTCGCCGGGGAGCACCATGATGCCCCGGTGATCCTCGCCGATCCCGACCTCGTCCTCGGCCAGGATCATCCCGCTCGACTCGACTCCCCGGAGCTTCGCCTGGCCGAGCGTGCTGCCGTCGGGCATCACGGCGCCGGGCAGCGCCACGGCGACCGTCTGCCCCGCGGCGACGTTGGGCGCGCCACAGACGATCGTCCGCGGCTCGCCGCGGCCGACGTCCACGCGGCAGACGGTGAGCCGGTCGGCGTCGGGGTGGGGCTCAGCCTCGAGCACGCGCCCGGTGAGGAAGCCCGCGGCGTCGCCGACCCCGGTGCGATGCAGGCGCTCCAGCTTGAGCCCAGCCATGGTCAGCGTGTCGGCCACCTGCTCAGCCGGGAGACCGGGGTCGCAGTACGAGCGCAGCCAGGCGACCGGCACCCTCATGGCCCGGCCCCGAACTGCTCGAGCAGGCGCAGGTCGTTCTCGAACAGCATGCGCAGGTCGGGCACCTCGTGGACCAGCATCGCGATGCGCTCGATGCCCATGCCCCAGGCGAAGCCCTGCACGCGCTCCTTGTCGTAGCCGTTCTCCGCGACGTAGTCGAGCACGTGGGGATCGACCATCCCCGAGCCGAGGATCTCGATCCAGCCCTCGCCCTTGCAGGTGCGGCAGCGCTCGCTTCCCTCGAAGCCGGTGCCGCCGCAGCGGAAGCAGGAGACGTCCACCTCGACGCTCGGCTCTGTGAACGGGAAGTAGCCCGGGCGCAGGCGCACCTCGGTGGCCTCGCCGAACATCTGGCGGGCGAACTGGAGCAGGCAGCCCTGTAGGTCCGCGAGCGTGATGTCCTCGTCGATGGCGAGCCCCTCTAGCTGGTGGAACATCGGCACGTGGGTGGCGTCCGGGGTGTCCGGGCGGTACACGCGGCCGGGCACGACGATGTAGATGGGCGGCTCCTGCAGCTCCATCGCGCGCACCTGCATCGGCGAGGTGTGGGTCCGCAGCAGCACCCGCTCGGCGAGGTAGAAGGTGTCCTGCGGCAGCCGCGCGGGGTGCTCGGGCGGGTGGTTGAGCGCGGTGAAGTTGTAGTACTCGTACTCGATCTCCGGACCCTCGACGACCGAGAAGCCGAGCCCGATGAAGATGTCCTCCATGCGGCGCCGGATCTGCGATACCAGGTGCAGGTGACCGGGCGGCTGCGGCGGGTCGCCCGGCAGCGTCACGTCGATCCGGTCCTCGGCCAGGCGGCGGTCGAGCTCGGCAGCGTCGAGCTCCGCCGTGCGCCGCTCTAGCAGCGCCTCCAGGGCGTGCCGCACCTCGTTGGCCTGCTTGCCGACCGGGCCGCGCTGCTCGGGCGGCAGCTCGCCGATCGACCGCAGCGCCGCGGTCAGCTCGGACTTCCGGCCCAGGTAGCGCACGCGCAGCTCCTCGAGCTCGGCCGCCGAGCCGGCGGCGCCGATGGCCGACTCGGCCTCGGTCCGGAGCTGGGCGAGGTCAGGCATGGCGCGCCATCCTAAGCGCGTACAGCGCGACTGTGGCTGCCATCGCCACGTTGAGCGAGTCGGCATGCACGGGGATGCGCGCCGTCTCCAACCCCGGTGGCAGGTTTCCGCGCTCGGATCCCAGGCACAGCACGAGCGGCTTCGCCACCTCGACCTCTTGCAGCTCCCGCTGAGCCGAGGCGTCGAGCGCCAGCTTCTGCCCCTCGAGGTCCTCGAGCGCGGCGCGGGCTGGCGGCCGCGCGAAGATGGAGCCCATCGAAGCCCTCACGGCCTTGGGCGAGAACGGGTCCGCGCAGTCCGGGCCGAGCACGACCGTCGCGTCCGCGAGCGCATGCGCGGAGCGGATGATCGTCCCGACGTTGCCGGGGTCCCCAACTCCGTGCAGATACACCAGGAGCTCCCCGTCCGGAGCCGCCCAGCGGCGTGCGTAGACGCCGATCGCCCGGGTGCCGGAGCCGAGCGCGCTGACGGCGTCGAGCAGGTCGGGCTCCACGTCCTCGCCGGCCCGCAGGACGAAGACGGGCTCCCGGCCGGCCGCGACCAGGTCCTCTCCCTCCGCGGCGAACAAATCGAGCCTCTCGCGCCAGCGCTTCTCGCGCAGCTTGCGAATCGTCTTGAGCTTGTCGTTGTCTGGGGATCGGATCATGGAACGAAAACGGGCGCCTCTGGGGCGCCCGGGAGAGATTCGGTTCCGTGGTTCGCGTTGCTACGCGGCCACGGCCTCCCGGGCTCGCTCGGCAAAGCGTCGGAACGTCTCCGGGTCGCGCACGGCGATGTCGGCCAGCACCTTGCGGTCGACCTCGATGCCGGCCTGCTTCAGGCCGTGCATGAACTGGTTGTACGACAGCCCCTCCCTGCGCGCGGCGGCGTTGATGCGCACGATCCAGAGCCGGCGGAAGTCGCGCTTGCGGTTGCGGCGGTCGCGGTACGCGTAGGAGTCGGCCTTGAGCAGCGCCTCCTTGGCGCGCTTGTAGCTCTTCGAGGCCTGACCGCGGTATCCCTTGGTCCGCTCGAGCGTAGCGCGGCGCTTCTTGCGCGCGTGGACTGAACGCTTGACCCGGCTCACTTGTGCAGCAGCCTCGTGACGCGGGTGGAGTCCTGCTTCGCGACCTCGACCGGCCGGCCCAGGTGCCGCTTGCGCTTGGCGCTCTTCTTCCCGAGGTTGTGGCTCGTGAAGGAGTGACGCGCGCGGAGCTTGCCCGTGGCGGTCTTACGGAAGCGCTTCTTGGCGCCGGAGTGCGTCTTCATCTTCGGCATGGGACCGCCTATTGAAGCAGACGCCTGGCGATAGCCGGCCATGCATCAGCGGGGGTCCGGGGGCGCGAGCCCCCGGTTCTCATCCGGCGGCGACCTGCTGCTCGGCCTGGGGCTTGCGCTTGTGCGGCGCGAGCAGCATGGTCATGTTGCGCCCGTCCTGCTGGGGATGCTGCTCGATCTGGCCGAGCTCGGCCACGTCCTCGGCCAGCCGCATCAGCAGCGCCTCGCCGCGCTCGGGGTGGGTCTGCTCGCGGCCGCGGAACATGATCGTGACCTTCACGCGATCGTCGCCCTTCAGGAAGCGGACCACGTGGTTCTTCTTGGTGTTGTAGTCGTTGGTCGCGATCTTCGGCCGCAGCTTGATCTCGCGCACGTTGACCTGCTTCTGGTGGCGCCGCGCGGCCTTCGCCTTCTGCTCCTGCTCGTACTTGTACTTCGAGTAGTCGAGCACGCGCGTGACCGGTGGGCGCGCATCGGGAGCCACCTCGACAAGGTCGAGGTCGCGCTCCTGCGCGTAGCGGAGCGCCTGCTGGGTGTCCACCACCCCGATCTGGTTTCCGTCCTCGCCGATGAGACGGACCTGCGGCACGCGGATCCGCTCGTTGATCCGTGTCTCGTCGCGATCCGGGGGGCGCCGATCGAACTTGCGGGGGATCGGCACTAGGTGAGGAGGCAGCGCCCTGCTGTCAAAGCGCGCGGATGTGGAGGCACGTCATCAGAGGCCGATACTAGCGTCTATCGGCGATCTCGTCGCGGACCCGCCGTGCGAACGCGTCCACCGTCTGGCTGCCCAGATCGCCCTCCTGATGGCGCCTGACCGAGACCGTGCCGGCCTCCAGCTCCTGGTCGCCCATGACCAGCATGTACGGGATCTTCAGCACCTCGGCCTCGCGGATCTTCTTGCCGATCGACTCCGAGCGCTCGTCCAGCTGCACCCGCACGCCCGCCTCGCGCAGCTCCTCCGCCACCTCGGCCGCCTCGCATGCGTGGCGGTCGGCGATCGGCAGCACCGCGACCTGGACCGGCGCCAGCCAGAGCGGGAACTCGCCCGCGTAGTGCTCGATCAGGATCCCGATGAAGCGCTCGAACGACCCCATTAGGGCGCGGTGGATCATCACCGGGCGGTGCTCGGCGTTGTCGGCGCCGGTGTAGGCGAGCTCGAACTGCTCCGGCATGTAATAGTCGAGCTGGACCGTGCCGAGCTGCCACGAGCGCCCGATCGTGTCCGTGATGTGGGCGTCGATCTTGGGCCCGTAGAACGCCCCGTCGCCCTCGTTCAGGTCGTACTCGAGCTCGTTGTCCTCGAGCGTGCGCTGCAGCGCCGCCTCGGCCTTGTCCCACATCTCCTCGCTGCCGACTCGCTTCTCGGGCCGGGTCGAGAGCTCAAGCCTCGGCTTCAGCCCGAACTGCTCGTAGATGAAGAAGCCGAAGTCGAGGCAGCGCATCGCCTCCTCCTCGATCTGCTCCTCGGTGCAGAAGACGTGGGCGTCGTCCTGGGTGATCTGGCGCACGCGCAGCAGCCCGTGCAGCGTGCCGCTCGGCTCGTGGCGGTGGACCAGACCCTGCTCCGCCAGGCGCAGCGGGAGGTCGCGGTATGAGCGCAGCCCGTGCTTGTAGATCTGGCAGTGGGCGGGGCAGTTCATGGGCTTGAGGCCCATGGGCCGCTCCTCCACGTCGGTGAAGTACATGTTGTCGCGGTAGACGTGCCAGTGGCCGGACTGCTTCCAGAGCTCCCGGTCGTAGAGGATCGGCGTGCGCACCTCGGTGTAGCCGCGCTCGACGTTCGTGGCCCGCCACAGGATCGTGAGCTCGTTCCAGATGTGGGTGCCGTTCGGGAGCCAGAAGGGCATGCCGGGCGCGAGCTCAGAGAGCATGAAGAGCGACAGCTCGCGGCCCAGCTTGCGGTGGTCGCGCTCGCGTGCCTGCTCGAGCCGGCGCAGGTGCTCTTCGAGGTCGTCCTTCGAGGTGAAGGCCGTGCCGTAGACGCGCGTCAACATCGGCCGCGAGGCGTCCCCGCGCCAGTAGGCGCCGGCGACACTCGTCAGCTTCATCGCCTTGATCCGCTTCGTGCCCGGACCGTGCGGCCCGCGACACAGGTCGGTGAAGGGGCCGTTGCGATAGAGGGAGACCGTCTCGACGGGGTGGGCGCGGTCGGCATCCCGAACGAGGTCCTCGATCAGCTCGACCTTGTAGTCCTGACCCTCGCTCCTGAACCGCTCGATGGCGTCCGCCACCGGGACGTCGGTGCGCTCGAACCGCTCGTCCGCGCCGATGTGCTCGCGCATCCTCTGCTCGACGCGCTCGAAGTCGTCCTCGGTGAGCTTGGTGCCGTCGGGGAAGTCGAAGTCGTAGTAGAAGCCGTCGTCGATCGGGGGCCCGATCGAGATCTTCACGCCGGGGTAGAGCTCCATGACCGCGGTGGCGAGCACGTGGGCGGCGTCGTGGCGAAGGAGCCAGAGCCCGTCGTCGTCCCTGGCGGTGACGATCTCGATGCGCTCGCCGTCGGCGAGGGGCGCGGACAGGTCGCGCAGCTCGCCGTTTGCGCGGACTCCCAGCGCCGCGCGAGCGAGCCCCTCCCCGATGGCGCGGGCGGCGTCGGCGCCGCTGGCGCCGTCGTCGAGCTCGAGCTCGCTGCCGTCGGGGAGGTAGACCTTCATGGGGCCCTGCACGGTACCGGCGAGCGCCCGAAGCTCGCGTGCGAGCCGTCCCACAAGTGCCGGGACCGGCTTACACGGCGCCCCGGCACCGGCGGGGAGGCTGGCTGCAAGCGCCGTCAGCGTACTTCGAGCGACTCCTGCAATGTCGAGGAGGTAGGAGTCTCAGGCTGCGCCCCCGCTCCTCGTCCGAGGCGATCGCGACCGGCGTACGGTTGGTGAGCCTCGCTTGTTGTAACGAAGCAGAAGCTGCGCGCGATCTCGCCGTCGCACGCTGTCGCTCTGGTGGCGCTCAAGTGGCTCCGGATATGGGGATGGGCGCCTGCGCGGCCCGCAGGTAGAAGCGATCACGGCGTTCGTCAGCCCCGAGGCCTTTCGACGCTTCGGTCTGCCGGACGAGCTCGCCTGACCGAACATTTTGCGGACTTCGCCGAGTCTCTTATTGAGACACGGACGATGAACTCCATGAGCACGCAGCCCGATCCTCGCCGCTGGCTGGCGCTTGCGCTGCTCGGCACGGCGTTCTTCATGGTGATCCTCGACGGCACGATCGTCTACGTCGCCTTGCCGAGCATCGACGAGGCCCTGGACTTCTCGGCCTCTGGCCTGCAGTGGGTGATGAGCGCCTACCTGCTCAGCTTCGGCGGCCTGCTGCTGCTCGGCGGGCGCTCTGCCGACCTGCTCGGGCGCCGGCGGATGTTCATGGTCGGCGTCTCGCTCTTTGCCGGATCGTCGCTCCTGTGCGGGCTCGCCTGGGCGGATCAGGTCCTGGTCGCCGCGCGCGTGGTCCAGGGTGTCGCGGCGGCGGTGATGGCGCCGACGGCGCTGTCGCTGGTGATGAGCGTCTTCGACGAGGGAGCCGAGCGCAACAAGGCGCTCGGCATCTGGGGCGGGATCGGCGGGGTGGGTGCGACGTCCGGCTTGCTGATCGGCGGTCCGGTGACCGAGGGCCTCGGCTGGGAGTGGGTCTTCTTCATCAACATCCCCGTGGGCCTCGCCGTGCTCGCGCTGTGCCCGGCGCTGCTACCTGAGAGCAGGGATCCGGTCGGTCGGCGCGTCTACGACGTCGCGGGTGCGGTGACGATCACGGCCGCCATCGTCCTGCTCGTCTACGCCGTCTCAGAGGCGCCGGAGGCAGGCTGGACGGGCGCGCGGACGATCGCGTTGGTCGTCGCCGCGGCAACGCTGATCGTGCTCTTCGCCCGCATCGAGGCGCGCTCGGCGGCCCCGCTGGTGCCGCTGCACATCTTTCGCTCGCGAACGCTCGTCGGCGGCAACGTCGTCCTTCTCACCGCCGGTGCGACCCTCGACGGGACGCTGATCATCATCACCCTCTACGCCCAGGAGGTGCTCGGCTACTCGACCGTGCAGTTTGGCCTCATGGTGGCGGCGATGACGGTGATGTCGGTCGTCGGCGCGGTCAGCGGCCAGGCGGTTGTGACCAGGATCGGCCTCAGGCCGGTCGCGATCACGGGGATGGTGCTGCTCGCGGCGGCCTGCTTGCTGCTGACCCAGGTGTCCGTGAACGGGAGCTACCTCGGCGACCTGTTCCCTGGCCTGCTGCTGTTCGGGGCGGGACTGGGCGCCGCTTTCGTCGCCTCTCAGATCGCGGGGCTGGCGGGCGTTGCCGAGGCCGAGTCGGGACTGGCCGCCGGTCTCGTCGACTCCTCGTTCAACATCGGCAGCGCGCTCGGCATCGCGATCCTCTCAACCGTCGCGGTCGCCCGCACCGACCACGTGCTGGCGGGCGCCGACCAACCGCTGGATCCAGCCCTCGCCATGACCAAGGGCTTCCAGTCCGCGTTCCTGGTGGCGTTTGGGGTCGCAATGCTGGGAGCACTCCTCGCGCTGCTGCTGTTCTGGCGGCAGGACAAGGCCGAGGAGGACGTGATCCACGCCACCCGACGGCCCACGCCCTGCCCGGGCCGTGCGAGCGGGGTTCCGGCGCTCCAGACCGAGGGCGAGCGCTGAGCCGAACACCACCAAGGAGGAGCAAACATGAGCTTGAGCAGCTACAGGGTGAGGACGTCGATCGCGGTCTCCGACATGGCCCAGGCCACGGAGCTCTACGAGCGGAAGCTCGGGCTGTCGGCGGGAAAGGAGCAGGCCGACGAGAGCCGGATCTATGCGTGCGGGGGCGACACTTCGCTGCACATCTATGCCTCTCCCACACACGCCGGCAGGACAACCGCGACACTGGCCACGTGGTACGTCGCCGACCTCGAGCGGGTCGTCGATGAGCTCAGCTCCAGTGGTGTGACGTTCGAGCGCTACGACGATCCCGCGCTGACCACCGACGAGAAGGGGATCCATGAGCTCGGCGACGGCAGGGTCGCCTGGTTCAAGGATCCAGACGGCAACACCTTCGCCGTCGAAGAAGGGGAGAAGCGGTGATCACCTTTCCAGGCGAGTCGGCGGAGTACAGGGCGGCGCGCGATCGACTGCTGGAGCAGGAGATCGAGCTGCGCCGGGCGATGGAGGCCGTGGCCGCGGCGCGTCGCGAGCTTCCGCCCGGCGGGGCTGTGCCAGAGGACTACGTGTTCCAGGGCGCAGGAGCGGACGGCAGCGCGACCGACGTGAGGCTGTCGGACCTGTTCGCTCCGGGCAGGGACTCGCTGGTGATCTACAACTTCATGTTCCCGCGCAGCTACGGCGGTGAGCGACCGGGTCCGGCGAGTGGAGAGACGGCGCTCCTGCCGCTGGAGGAGGGTCCCTGCCCGTCCTGCGTAGCCCTCCTCGATCAGCTCGACGGTGCTGCCGAGCACGCCAGTCAGCAGATCAACTTCGCGGTCGTGGCGAAGGCGCCGTTGCCGCGCCTCCTCACCTGGGCCGATGAGCGCGGCTGGCGGAAGTTGCGGCTCCTGTCCTCGGCTGACAACACCTACAACAGGGACTACCTCGGCGAGACGGCAGATGGATCTCAGATTCCGATGCTCAACGTCTTCCATCGCGACGGCCAAACGATCCGCCACTTCTGGGGCGCCGAGCTCACCTACGCGCCAGCCGACCCCGGACAGGATCACCGCAGCGTCGGCACCCTCGAGCCGCTCTGGAACCTGTTCGACTTGACGCCCGAGGGACGCCCGACCGACTGGGACGAGCAGCTGAACTACTGATGAAAGCCGCCTGGCTGTTGGCGCACCCGAACCGCGGTCCAGTGAGCAGCCAGCCGGCCGAGGAGGGTCATGTCCTCGATCGATCTGCACTACGTAACCAGGGCGCAGGACCAGCGCTGGTGCTGCTGCACGGCTTCCCGCAGACCCACGCGTCTGCTGGGGCGCGGTGGCTGAGCGCCTGGCCTCCGAATTCACGGTCTCCAGCCGCTCCAGTGGCAGCGCGGTGAGCTCGTCACGTGTCTCCATTGCACTCATCTCCCTCGTCGAACACATGTTCGTATGATGAGGGATGAGGCGGATGGATCAGTCGGTCGCTGCCGGCTCGATTCGGCCCCGCACCTCGCCCAGCGGCTCCCCCCGCAGGACCACCTCGTCGCCGCCCTCCAGGAACGTGCGCGTCGACCCGTCGGCCAGCTCGATCGGCTCCTCGCCGTTCCAGGAGAGCTCGATCAGGCTGCCGCGCTCCTCGCGCTCGGTCCCCGAGATCGTGCCGGTGGCGAGGAGGTCGCCGGTGCGAAGCGAGGCGCCGTTGGCCGTCAGGTGCGCGATCTGCTGGGCGATCGACCAGTACAGATGGCGGGTGTTCGAGCGCGCGACCACCGTGCCGTTCAGCTCGACCTCGAGCGGGATGTCGTACGCCCACGGCTCCTCGCGCAGGTAGGGAAGCGGCTCGGGCTCCTGCGGCTCCGCCGCCGCAACGCGCCGGTCCGCCAACTCCGACAGCGGCACCACCCAGTGCGAGACCGACGTGGCGAACGACTTGCCCAGGAACGGCCCGAGCGGCTGGTACTCCCAGGCCTGGACGTCGCGCGCCGACCAGTCGTTCACGAGCACCATCCCGAAGACGTGGTCGAGCGCCCGCTCGACCGGCACCGGCTCACCGATCCGGCTCGGCACCCCGATCACGAAGCCGGCCTCGAGCTCGATGTCGAGTCGCCGACTCGGTCCGAACTCGGGGCCGGGGCGCTGGCCGGCCGGCCGCCGCACCGGTGTCCCGCTCGGCACCACAGTGCCCGCGCGGCCGTGATAGCCGACCGGCAGGTGACGCCAGTTCGGCAGCAGCGGCTCCGAGTCCGGCCGGAACATCCGGCCGAGGTTCGTGGCGTGCTCGAGCGAGGAGTAGAAGTCGACGTAGTCGGCCACCTCGAACGGAAGGCGCACCGTCGCCGTCTCGAGCGGTACGACGTCGGCGCCCGCCGAGACGACCTCGTCGACGCGAGCGACGGTGTCCTCCCATGACG
>JBOGXT010000804.1:0-8063 GCA_050694635.1 Thermoleophilaceae bacterium | reverse complement strand
GTGCGGAACGGCCGCGAGGGCGGCCGCCTCTCGGCGGCCGCCGGGCGCATCCACGAGGTCGGCGCGTGATCGGCGGCTTGGTGCTCGCCGCGGGCGCGGCCACGCGGTTCGGGAGCGCCAAGCAGCTCGCCGACCTCGGCGGCCGCCCGCTGCTCGAGCACTCGATCCTGGCGATGGCCGCGTCGCCCGTCGGCCGCGTCGTCGTGGTGCTGGGCTCGGGCGCCGAGGAGGTGCTCCAGCGGATCGACATTCACCGGTCCGACGCCGTGGTGTGCGAGCGCTGGGCCGAGGGCCAGTCGGCCTCGCTCGCCTGCGGGCTGGCGGAGCTGTCCGGCTGCGAGGCGGTGGTGGTCACGCTCGGCGACCAGCCGTTCGTCTCGCCCGAGGCCATCCGGCGCGTGATCGACGCGCGCGGCGAGGGCGCCGCCGCCGTGCGGGCCACCTACCACGGCGAGCCCGGGCACCCGGTGCTGCTCGAGCGACGCCTGTTCGAGCGCATGCGCGACGTGACCGGCGACCACGGCGCCCGGAACCTGCTGATCAGCATGCAGACGCGCGAGGTCCCCTGCGACGACCTGGGCGGCGGCCAGGACGTGGACACCCCGGCGCAGCTCGACGCGCTGCGCGCCGGGGGCCCGGTCGGATGAAGCTGGAGCACTCGTTCAAGGTGGCCGCCCCGCTCGAGCGGGTCTGGGAGGCGCTGATCGACGTGGAGCGGGTCGCGCCCTGCCTCCCGGGCGCCGAGATCACCGAGGCCGGCGAGGACGGCACCTACCGCGGCACCTTCTCGGTCCGGCTGGGCCCGACCACCGCGGCCTACCGCGGCGAGCTCGCCATGGAGGAGGTCGACGCCGGCGCGCACCGCGCCGTGATGCGGGCCAGCGGGCAGGACAAGCGCGGCCAGGGCTCGGCCAAGGCGACCATCGTGAGCAAGATGCGCGAGGAGGCCGGCGCCACCACGGTCGAGGTGGAGACCGACTTCACGATCACCGGGCGGCTGGCCCGCTTCGGGCGCGGCGGCATGATCGAGGACGTCTCGAACCGGCTCCTGCGCGACTTCTCGGAGTGCCTCCAGAAGAGGATCGAGGCGTCGGAGGCGACTCCCGAGGCGGCCGCATCGGAGCCCGGCGGCGGCGAGGGGATGCCGGGGCAGGCCGTGCAGCCCGAGCCCGCGGCCAAGCCCGTCGGCGGCTTCTCGCTGTTCTTCCGCGCCCTGCTCGACCGGATCAGGCGCGCGTTCCGGCGGCGGCGCTGACCCAGTCCGGCAGCTCGCGCAGGAAGCCCGGGTCGATCGCGTGCGCCATCGGCGACTCGCGGTAGGTGACCTCGGCTCCGGCCTCGGTGAGCCGGTCGCGCGCGTCACGTGCGAACTCCACGCCGATCACGGGGTCGAAGGTGCCGTGGCCGATCGCGACCCGCAGCCCCGCGGCGTCGCCGAGCTCGAAGCCCTCGACGGTCGGGATGAAGCTGCTCAGCGCCACGATCCCCGCCGGCCGCGGGCGGCCGGCGCCCAGACCGAGCGCGTAGGACATCACGCCGCCCTGGGAGAAGCCGCCGAGCACCGCCCGGTCGGGCGAGATGCCGTGGCGCGCCAGCAGGTCGTCGAGCCACTCGCTCGCCTGACCGTAGGTCGACAGGAAGGTGTCGCGGTCGGGGAAGCCGATCCGGCGCACCACGTACCAGTGCGCCCCGCCGGGCGGCAGCGACAGCGGGCCCCTGGCGGTCGCGCCGAGCAGCCGCCGGTCGGGATCGAGCAGGTCCAGCAGCGGGAACAGGTCATCCTCGTCGGCGCCGCGGCCGTGGAGCAGGACCAGCGCGCCCTCGGGGTCGCTGCTGGCTGGACGGATTCGCTCGGCTAGACTCATTGTGTAAGCAACTACCCTAGCGGAGCGCAATGGACCAAGCGACCCTGTTGAGCCGGGAAGAGCTCGCGGCCTGGCGTGGGCTGCTCCGGGTGCACGCCGGCATGACCAAGGCGCTCGACGCCGAGCTGATGCGCGAGCACCGCCTGCCGCTCTCCTCCTACGAGGTGCTTCTGTTCCTGGCCGACGCGCCCGACGGTCGCCTGCGGATGTCCGAGCTCGCCGACGGAGTACTGCTGAGCCGCAGCGGCCTCACCCGCCTGGTCGACCGCATGGAGCGCGACGGCCTGCTGCGCCGTGAGCGCTGCGAGGAGGACCAGCGCGGCTGGTTCGCCGAGATCACCGACGAGGGCCGCGACCTGTTTGCGCGCGCGCGCAAGACCCACCTCGACGGCGTGCGCGAGCGCTTCCTGAGCCACCTCTCGCGCGAGGAGCAGCAGACCCTCGCCGCGCTCTGGGAGAAGGTCAGCCCGGGCGAGGCCGACTCGTGATGTAGGCACCGGCGAGCACGAGCGCGGTCCCGAGGACGGCGGCGACGTGGATCGCCTCGTCGAGCAGGACGGCGCCCAGCAGGATCGCCACGACCGGCACGACGTAGATTGCCACCGAGCCGCGCGTGGAGCCGACCCGGCCGATCAGCGTGGTGAACCAGAAGAACGCGAGCCCGGTGCCGAGCGAGCCGAGCGCCACCACCGCGAGCAGGCTCCCCCACCCGAACGACGACTCGGTGGCGCCGACGATCGCGAACGGCAGCACGAGCACCACGGCCACGAGCTGGGCGCGCCAGATCACCGGCAGGGCGCCGTGGCGGCGCTGCAGTGGGGCCGCGATGTTGAACGCGAAGCCGTAGAGGAACGCCGCGAGCAGCACCAGGGCGATGCCGAGCGCGTTGGAGCCGTCGCCGACGGAGGGCAGGCTGATCGCCACCACGCCGGCGAAGCCCACGACCAGGCCGATCGCCTGCCACCGCGACGGAAGCTGCCTGACCGCCCCGGCCGCGACCAGCGCCACGAACAGCGGCGTGGCGGCGTTGATCATCCCGGCGAGCGAGGAGTCGATCCACTGCTGCGCCACGGCGAAGCAGACGAACGGGATCGCCATCCAGGTCACGCCCATCGCGGCGATCAGCGGCCATTCGGAGCGCGGCACCGGCCGCCGGGCGGCGGGGAAGGCCGACAGCGTGAGCGCGCCGAAGGCGATGCGCCCGAAGGCCACCAGGGTCGGGGCGAAGTGCTCCAGGCCGATGTCGATGAATAGGAACGACGCGCCCCAGGTGAGCGCCACGCCGGTCAGCATCAGCCAGTCCGGCGTGGCGAAGCGCGTCGTCTCCTGGTCGAGCAGCGTCTCGCGGCGCGTGGCGACGCTCATGCCGGTGTAAACGAACCGGGCACCGTTTCTATGACATCGCCGCGGGCATCGTGTGGCGGGCACGGCGGCGCACCTCGCGGATCGCCCGCGCGAGCCGGCGCACGCCCTCGTCGAGCTGCTCGGGGTCTAGCAGCGAGAACGACAGCCGGAACGAGGTCTGCGAGCGGCGCTCCGCCGTGACCGCCCCGCCGGGCGTGAAGGTCACGCCGTGGCGGGCCGCCTCGCCGTAGAGCGCCCGCTCGTCGAGCGGCCGCGTGAGCGTGACCCACAGGTGGTGCCCGCCGGCCGGCGGGTCCACGCGGTACTCGCCGGACAGGTGGCGCTCGAGCGAGTCGAGCAGCGCGTCGCGGCGCTCGCGGTAGAACGGCATCGTCTCCTTGACGTGCCGGTCGTAGGCGCCGGTCGCGAGCCAGCGGGCCGCGATGTGCTGGATCAGGGTGGGGCTGTGGAAGTCGGCGTCGAGCTTCAGCGTGGCGATCCGATCGCGCACCGGGCCGCGCGCGGCGACCCAGCCGGCGCGCAGGCCGCCGCCGACCACCTTCGACAGCGAGTTCACGTACAGCACGTGGGCGGGGGCCAGCTCGCGCAGCGAGCGGACGAAGCGGCCCTCGAAGTGCATGTCGGCGTACACGCGGTCCTCGAGGATGAAGAAGTTGCGCTCCACGGCGAGCTCGGCCAGCCGGGCGCGGCGCTCCTCGGACAGGTTGCGCCCGGTCGGGTTCTGGCAGGCCGTCTGCAGGCCGACCAGCTTGACCTCGTGCCGGGCGAGCAGGCGCTCCAGCGCGTCCACGTCGAAGCCGTTCTCGTCAACGGGCACACCGATCACTCGCGCGCGCGTGCCGCGCAGGGCGGTCATCATCCCCATGAAGGTGGGCGACTCGATCACTGCCACGTCGCCGGGCTCGAGCGTTGCGTGCGCGGAGAGCGCGATGGCCTGCTGGGCCCCGGATGTGATCACGATCTCGTCGGCATCCTGTGCGTAGCCGAAGGTGCGTCCGCGCGCCGCGATCTGCTCGCGCAGCTCAAACAATCCCTCGGCCGGGAGGTAGGACAATGCGTTGCCGCCCTCCTCGGCGAACACCTCCGCCGCTATGCGGGCGATGTCGTCCGTCGGGTAGGTGCTCGGGGCCGGCCAGCCGGTGGCCAGCGAGATCAGGTCGTCACGCCCGGCCAGCGAGAAGGTGTCGGCGAGCACCTGCTCGGAGTACGAGATCTCGTCGGGCGGGAGGGCGTATACCTGCCAGTCGTCCCCGTGGGAGGCGCTGCTCGCGGGCGTCAGCGCGCGCACGAACGTGCCGCGGCCGACGCTGGCACTGACGTAGCCGAGCTCGGCCAGCTTGCGGTACACGCGCGCAGCGGTGAGGTGGTTCACCTCGGCCTGGGCGGCCAGCTCGCGCGTGGGTGGGAGCTTTTCGCCGGGCTCGAGGTCGCCGGCCTCGATCGCGGCCGAGATGCGGTCGACGAGCTGCTGGGTGATCGACACCCCGCCCTCTCGTTGTAGACCAGACAAGTTCAACTTGTATGACATTGCATCACTCCTTGTAGGTCGTACACTAGCAGCACAAGGTCATACAAGCAACCGTTTACGAGAAGGGAGATCCCGAATGACCGACATCACCGTGCGCCACGCCGTTGCTGGAGACAGGAGCGACCTGGAGCGCCTCGCGGCCTTGGACAGCGGGACCCCACCGCGCGGACCGGCGCTGGTGGCGGAGGCGGACTCCCGGATGCTGGCCGCGCTGCCGCTGGGCTCGGGCCGCCCGCTCGCCGACCCGTTCGAGCCAACCGCCGCGATCGTGGCGCTGCTCGAGCTGCGCGCCGAGCAGCTCGCGACGGCCCCGAAGCGCTGCGGCTGGGCCGAGCGGATGCGATCGCTGCTGAGGGTCGGTCCCTCTCACGCGCGCGCGTAGACCGGCCGTCCGCCTGGCGGCAGCCTCGCAGGCCCGCGCGGAGCACTTCCCCGGCGCGCCCCCATCCCCCTCCGGCGCGCTTCCTACCCGGCGAGAGGGCCGGCTTCGGCCGGCCCTCTTGTCGTACCGGTCGTCCGTTACGGTGAATCGAATGAAGGAGCAGCCGTGACGGAGGTGGCGCCCGGGGTCTATCGCCTGGGAACCCGTGTCGTGAACTGGTATCTCGTGAAGGACGGCGACGCCGTCACGGCCGTCGATGCCGGCCTCCCCGGCTACGGCGACACGCTCGAGTCAGACCTTCGGTCGCTCGGCGTGGAGCCGGGCCAGGTCGACGCCGTCGTGCTCACCCACTCCGACAGCGACCACACCGGCCTCGCCACCCGCCTGCGCGACTCCGGCGCGCGCGTGCTGATCCACGAGACCGACTCTGCCACGCTCATCAAGCCCGGCCCCAAGTCCGGCGACGCCGCCCCGAGCAAGCTCCTGCGCCAGATGTGGCGCCCGGACATGTGGCGCTTCATGGGTCACATGGCGCGCCGCGGCGGCGCCCACCCGCCGAGCATCGAGCCCGACGCGACCTTCGCCGACGGCGAGGTCCTCGAGGTGCCCGGACGGCCGCGCGTGCTTCACACGCCTGGGCACACGTCCGGCCACAGCGCGTTCCTGTTCGCCGACCGCGCCGTCCTCTTCGTCGGCGACGCCATGTGCACGTGGAACCCGCTGACCGGCGGCCGCACCCCACAGCTCATGCCGCGCGTGATGAACGAGGACAACCGGGCCTGCCTGGCCTCGCTCGACGCGATCGCGTCCTCCGACGCCACGATCCTGCTTCCGGGGCACGGCGACCCCTGGAACGGCAGTGCCGCCGAGGCGGCGGAGCGCGCCCGCGCGGCGGCGTCCTAGGCCTGCAGCCAGTCCCGCATTCGCTCGTACACCAGCGGGTGGTTCAGCAGCGCCAGGTGGTGCGTCCCGCCGATCTGCATGCCGTACTCCTCCTCGAACGGGATGCGGCGGGTGCGGCTGCGCCCGGAGGCGCTCGGCTGGAGCACGAGGCAGTCGCCGAGCAGGCGGCCGACCGGGTCGCGGCCGCTGCGCGTGATCGTCGCGGCCACGAAGCAGTGGATGGCCCCTTCCAGCAGCGGCACCTCCTCGCACGCGACGGCCTTCAGCGCGTCGGGGTCGCAGTCGAGCCAGTCGGGGTCCACCAGCGAGCCCTGGCGCAGGTCGCGGATCCCCGCGCTGCGGCGCCGCAGGAAGCGGGCGAAGGGCCGGGTCTCGGGCAGGGCGTGCAGCGCCACGCTCATCCAGTGCACGCCCTGCACGAGCGGCGCCCCCATGTGCGGCGTGCCCAGCGAGATCACATGGCGCACCCGCCGCACCCACCGGTCGCCGCGCTCGACCCCCTGGTGGCACGCCGAGCGCGCCACGAGGCCGCCCATCGAGTGCCCGACCAGCGCCACCCGCTCCACCTCGATCGGCCAGGCGCCCACCAGCGCGTCGAGCAGATCGGCCAGCGACCGGCCGTTCTCCGAGACGTGCCGGCCGCTGTTGTAGCGGAGCTCGACCGGGGTGCAGCCGAGCTCGCGGCGCAGGCACGTCGAGTACGTCTCCCCCTCGGGCCCCGCGCCGGCACGCCACGACAACTCCGTCTCCATCAGCCCGTGCAGGAAGACGACGACCCCCGAGGCGGCGTCTGGGTACGCCGCGGACAGCGCACCCGCCTCGAGCGGCACGGGACGCCCGGCGGCCCGCACACACATCGGCTCCTGCAGGTCGCTGCCCTCGCGCTCGAGGGCGTCGCCGATCAGCCCGTTGAGCGCGCCGACCACGCTCGCGCCGCGGGGCGACGTGGACAGCGCCCGGCCGTCGCGAATCGCGCGGCGGCCCAGGCCGGTGTCGGCGGCGCGGCCGACCAGGCGCATCCCGCCCCCGATCCCGGCGTAGACCCCGCTCGAGATGGCGTCGTGGAGCGTCCTCGCCGGCGCGGCCCCCGAGCCGCTCGCCCGGAAGGCGCGAGTCGCGATCGCGCCGTGCACCGCGCCGATGCCGCCCACCCCCCTGCGCAGCTCGTCGAAACCCAGCCGGGCCAGGCTCCGGAGCTCGTCGACCTGCCGAATCTCGCTCATGTGCGTGCCAATCCTCCGGCCGTCTCGGGTTACAGGTTCGCGGTACGATGCCAGCGTGCCCGGCTGACGCTGACCGCTCGCCTACGCGTTGTACCCGCGACCGCCGCCTGACGGTGCATCGATTGCTGTCAGCCCGCGATGTAGTCGGCGAGCGGCGCTGCCTCGGCCTCGAGCTCGTCGCGGTCCGCGCGGCGCAGACGGCCGAACGGGTGCAGGCGAACCCGCTTGGCATCCTGCTTCCAGGTGCCGGCCACGGCGCCGTCGACCAAGAAGGTCGTCTCCGACTGCGGGTTCTTCACGTGGAAGATCTTCGGCCGGTGCTCCTCCGGCAGGATCTGCGTGCGCCGGCAGTTCACGAGCAGCGTGGCGTCCCAGGTCGGGAGAAAGCGGGCCGGGGCGGGCGTGTCGGTCGGGGGCAGCGGCGCGCGCGGCAGGTCCACCAGCAGTCCGCCCTGCTCGTCGCGGAAGCTACGCAGCTCCATGCGGTCGAGCGCCGCCGTGACGGGGGTGATCGGCATGCCCGCCCAGCTGGCCACGTCGGCGGGCGACGCGGGTCCGAAGCCCCGCAGGTAGCTGCGGATCAGATGATCGAGGGCTTCCTCGGCGGTCATGGCCGGTGCCGGGCCGAGCCAGTGCTCGGCCAGCCCGTACAGGTCCGCGCGGCGCCGTTCCCAGGTGCCCGAGGGTGGTACGCGCACCAGGTGGACGCGCGTGCTCGCGCCGCTGAAGGCCGGGCCGTCGAGACCCTCGACCAGCTCCGCCCCGGTGCGCGGGCCGCCGGCGAGCAGCTCCTCGAC